>NZ_JBFAJA010000119.1:0-35148 GCF_040654975.1 Dactylosporangium sp. NPDC050588
CTCGTGGTCCGCACCGGCCTCCACGTGACCGTAGTCGGTGCCGCCGTCGTACCCGTGGTCGCCGCTGTCGCCGCTGTCCCACTCGCTCATTGCATCCCCCAGCTCGCTGATGTCCGTGTTGCCTTGCTGTCACCCAAGACGTTAGGCGTTCTCGGAAAGCATTGAATCCCCGAAACGTGCCACCGCCCAGCACAGTGCCAGGTAGGCGACAGTCCCAGCCCGGGGCGGGCGCTCCGGGCGCGCCGGATTACGCTGTCGGCCGTGATCGGGCCTCTGGCAGTCGCCGTGTACGTGCTGTCGCTCGCCCTCGCCGCCTGGGCGTTCGCCGAGTTCTTCCGGCACCGCGAGCCGACCCGCCCGCTGTTCCAGGGGCTGGGCGTCGTCGGGCTGCTCGTGCTGGCGCAGGTCGTCGCGCTCGGCATCGGGCTCGCCCGCGGGCAAGGCCCCGAGGAGGGCGGCGAGGTCGTCACCCTCGTCGGGTACATGCTGACGGCGGTGCTCCTGCCGCCCGCCGGCGCCGTCCTCGCCAGGATGGAGCCGACCCGCTGGGGTTCCCTGCTCATCGGCAGCGCCGCCGTCATCGTGCCGGTGCTCATCCTGCGACTCGGACAGATCTGGAATGGCTGAGGACACCATCCACAAGGGGCCCGGCCGGGTCCTCGTCGCGATCTACGGCGTGTTCGCGCTCGCCGCGTCCGCCCGCGCGAGCGTGCAGATCGCGACGAAGTTCGGCGACGCGCCCCTCGCGTACACGCTGTCGGCGCTCGCCGCGGCCGTCTACATCGTCGCGACCGTCGCCCTGGCCCGCGGCGCCCGCCGGGTCGCGCTCGCCGCCTGCGGGTTCGAGCTGCTCGGCGTCCTCACCGTCGGCACGCTCAGCGTGGTGGACGGCGCGGCGTTCCCGGACGCCACCGTCTGGTCCGACTACGGCCAGGGGTACGGCTACGTCCCGCTCGTCCTGCCGATCGTCGGCCTGTGGTGGCTGTTGCGGGCGAAAGCGGGCAAACCAGCCGCATGAACGTCACCGGAAGTCGCGGGACGCCGACCGGATCGGCAGGCTCAGCGCCGCCAGGTGGTCGGCCCGCAGGTTGAGCACGCCCTCGACCTTCTCGAGGACACCGCGGACGACCATGGCGTTCGCGGTCCGGGCGACTCTCCGGTACCGCTGCCAGAGCCCCGGCGTGCAGGTGACGTTGAGCATCCCCGTCTCGTCCTCCAGGTTGATGAACGTGACCCCGGCCGCGGTCGCGGGGCGTTGGCGGTGCGTGACGATCCCGCCGACGGAGACCCTGCGCCCGTGCTCGACGGTGTGCAGCCGCTCCACGCAGAGCGCGCCGATCCGGTCGAGGTAGTCGCGCGCGAACTGCGCCGGGTGCGCGTCCGGCGCCAGGCCGGTCGCCCACACGTCGGCGATCATGCGTTCCACGGCGTCCATCCCGGGCAGCATCGGCGCCTCGAGGCCGCCGGTCGTGCCGGGCAGCCGCCCTTCCGTCTCCCGCGCGGCCGCGCCCGCCGCCCACAGCGCCTCCCGCCGGCTGAGCCCGAGCCCGGCGAACGCGTCCGCGGTGGCGAGGGCCTCCAGGTGCGGGGTGGTGAGCCCGGCCCGCCGGGCGAGGTCGCTCATCGACGTGAACGGCCCGCCGCCGGCGCGCTCCGCCTCGATCCGCTCGGCGACGGCGGTGCCGAGGGACCGGACCGCGGACAGCCCGAGCCGCACGACCGGCCCGCCCCGCCCCCAGCCGGCGGGCCCGTCCGCGGGAACCTCCGACGGCAGGGGCGGCTCCAGGGTGGCCTGGGCGTCGCTGAGGTTGACGTCGGGGCGGCGGACGGTGACGCCGTGCCGGCGGGCGTCGTCGACGAGCGACTGCGGCGAGTAGAACCCCATCGGCTGCGCGTTGAGCAGCGCCGCGCAGAACGCCGCGGGGTGGTAGCGCTTCAGCCAGGCGCTCGCGTACACGAGATAGGCGAAGCTCATCGCGTGGCTTTCCGGGAAACCGTAGTTCGCGAACGCCGACAGCTTGTCGAAAAGCTCATCGGCGAGCGGGCCGGCGATCCCGTTGCGGGCCATTCCTTCGTACAGCCGCTGACGGATGCGACGCATGCGCTCCATCGACCGTTTCGACCCCATGGCGCGACGCAGCTCGTCGGATTCGGCGGGGGTGAACCCGGCGACGTCGATCGCCATCTGCATCAGCTGTTCCTGGAAGAGCGGCACGCCGAGGGTCTTGCGCAGCGACGGTTCCAGCAGCGGATGCGGATAGGTGACTTTCTCCTGTTTGTTCTTGCGGCGGATGTACGGATGGACCGACCCGCCCTGGATCGGGCCGGGGCGGATCAGCGCGACCTCGACGACCAGGTCGTAGAACTCGCGGGGTTTGAGCCGTGGCAGGGTCGCCATCTGCGCGCGGCTCTCCACCTGGAACACCCCGACGGAGTCGGCCCGGCACAGCATGTCGTAGACCTCGGGGTCGTCCAGCGGCATGAGGGAGATGTCGAGCTCGCCGCCGATCATCTCGAACGCGTAGCGCAGCGCCGACAGCATGCCGAGGCCGAGCAGGTCGAACTTGACGAGCCCGGCGGCCGCGCAGTCGTCCTTGTCCCATTGCAGGACGGTGCGGCCCTCCATCCTCGCGTGTTCGACGGGGCACACCTCGATGACGGGGCGGTCGCAGATGACCATGCCGCCGGAGTGGATGCCGAGGTGCCGTGGGAAGGTCTGCAGCTCGTTGGCGTAGTCGAGGACCGGCGGCGGGATGTCGTCGACGTCGGCGGTGCTCACGTCGCCCCACCGTTCGACCTGCCGGCTCCACGCGTCCTGCTGCCCCGGCGAGTGCCCGAACGCTTTCGCCATGTCCCGGACCGCGGATTTCGGCCGGTACGAGATGACGTTCGCGACCTGGGCGGTGTAGTGCCGGCCGTACTTCTCGTACACGTGCTGGATGACTTTTTCCCGCTGATCGGACTCGATGTCGATGTCGATGTCGGGTGGCCCGTCGCGTTCCGGGGAAAGGAACCGTTCGAACAGCAGCCCCCATTTGACGGCGTCGACGTTGGTGATGCCGAGCGCGAAACAGACCGCCGAGTTCGCCGCGGATCCGCGGCCCTGGCAGTAGATGTTGTTCTCCTTGCAGAACGTGACGATGTCGTACACGACGAGGAAGTAGCCGGGGAAGTTCAGCTCTTCGATCAGGGCCAGCTCGTGTTCCAGCTGCGCGTGCGCTTTCGCGTTGCCGCGGTAGCGGTCGGCGGCTTTCGTCATCGTCAGGTGCCGCAGCCAGTCCATCTCCGACATGCCGGGCCGCGGCACCGGGTAGTCCGGCAGCCTCGGCGCGACGAGCTGCAGGTCGAACGCGAGCTCCCGCCCGTACGCGGCGGCCCTGGCGACGGCGCCGGGCCAGGCCGCGAACCGGGCCGCCATCTCCGCGCCGCCGCGCAGGTGGGCGGTGCCTGCGGCGGGCAGCCAGCCGTCGATGTCGTCGAGGCTGCGCCGGGCGCGGACGGCGGCGAGCGCGGTCGCCAGCCGGCGGCGGCCCGGGGTCGCGTAGTGGACGTTGTTCGTCGCGACCGTCGGCAGGTTCCTCGCGGCGGCGAGGTCGGCGAGGGCGTCGTTGCGTTCGTCGTCGTCCGGTCCGCCGTGCGACGTCAGCTCCACCGCCACCGATTCGGGGCCGAACAGGCTTTTCAGGCGGTCCAGCTCCTGCGCCGCCTTTTCGGGGCCGTGTTCCAGCAGCGCCGCGGGGACGTGCCCCTTGCGGCAGCCGGTGAGGACCAGCGCGTGGTCGCGGAGGGCCGCCGCGGTCTCCTCCAGGTCGTAGACCGGCCGGCCCTTCTCGCCGCCGCGGAAGTGGGCCTCGCTGATGGTGCGGGCGAGCCGCGCGTACCCCTGCGGGCCGCGCGCCAGGACGAGCAGGTGCCGGCCGAGCGGGTCGGGTTCGCCGTTCTGCGGGCCGGGCAGCCCCAGCGACAGCTCCGCGCCGAACACGGTCCGGATATCGAGCTCCCTGGCCGCCTCCGCGAACCGGACGACGCCGTAGAAGCCGTCGTGGTCGGTGATCGCGACGGCTTCCAGGCCGAGGCGGGCCGCGGTCTCGGCGAGCTCCTCGGGGTGGCTGGCCCCGTCGAGGAAGCTGAAGTTGGTGTGGCAGTGCAGCTCGGCGTACGGGACCGCGTCGGTGGGCCGTTGCAGCGGGGGCGCCGTGTACGCCTCGCGTTTGCGGGTCCACGCCGGGGAGTCCCCGCCGTCGCCGTCGTCGGCGGCGAGGACGTCGGGGTGGTATTCACCCTTCCTGCCCGTCAGTCTCCGTTCGAACTCCCGCCAGGGGATGTCGGGGTTGCTGAATCCCATCAGTCGTAGAGTCCTTCCACCCGCCAGGCGCCGTCCTCGAGGACGGCCAGGACCGCCCGCTCGTCGGCGAGCCGGAGCTGGAACCGGACGCGGCGGCTGGCGCCCTCGTCGTCCCACCAGCGTTCGTCGACCGGCCACGGCCCGGCCCACGCGATCACCTGCTGCGGTTCCCCGCCCATCTGGATGTGCGCCGGGGCGCCGCTGAGCTCCAGGCGGCCGCTGACCCGCACCGGCTGCCCGTCCTTGTCGGTGACGGCGGCGGGCGGCGGCTCCCGGTACACGGTCGCCGGCGACGGTGACGGCAGCCGCCCCGGCCACGGCGCGTCGGTGCCCCGCGCGACCCGTTCGTCGCCGAACGCCACGAGCCGGATCCGGCTGCTGTCGGCGCGCCCGCCGTCGAGGACCGCGGTGAGGACCGCGTCGGGGCCGAGGAGCCCCTGGACGCGGGTGAGGGCCCGGTGGGCGCGGTCGCGTTCGTCGCCGGCCTCGCCCCACAGCCCCGGCTGGAGCCCGAGGTGCTCCAGCACCCCTTCGGGGACGAGCCGCAGCCGCGCGATCCCCCCGGTCGGGGTGTGCCTGCTCTTGAGCCAGCCGTCGAGCTGCCAGCGGACCCGGTCGGCGATCGCGTTGACGCTCAGCAGCCCGTCGTGCCGCCACGTGCGCAGCAGTTCCTGTCCCGTGACGGTGACCGCCTCGATCCCGAGCCGCGTGCAGGCGAGCCCGTGCCGCTGGAGCCCCTCGTGCAGCCGCTCGGCGAGGCCCCGGGCCGCGAACGCGGCGGCGTCGACCCGCTCGACCGGCTCGTCGAACGTCTCCGTCACGTCCAGGTCCGGCGGCGGCTGCCGGGGCGCGAGCGGCCGCTCGTCCCGCCCGCCGGCGAGCCGGTGCGCGAGCGCCGCGTCGAACCCGAACCGCGCCAGCACGTCCGGCCCCGGCAGCGCCGCGAACTCCTTGAGCGTGTGGATCCCGAGTCGCCGCAGCAGGTCGGCCAGCTGCGGCCGGCCGAGCGCGCTGATGCTCAGGTCCGCGAGGAACCCCGGCGTCTCCCCCGGCGGCACGAGCACCCCGGCCCGCGCGGCCAGCCCCGCCGCGAACGTCCCCTCGGCGACCCCGACCTGTGCCTCCACGTCGCACCGCTGCGCGATCTGCTCCACGAGCCGCTCGGCCGCCTGGGCCTCACCTCCGTAGAACCGCGCGGGTCCCCTGGCCGCGAGCGCGCACGCCCCCGGCCGCAGCGTCTCCACCCCCGGCGCGACCTCCTCGACCGCCGCGAGCACCGGCTCGAACGCCCGCATGTCCCGCCCCGGATCGTGCTCCAGCACGATCAGGTGCGGGCACCGCCCCTGCGCCTCCCGTTTCCGCAGCCCCCGCCGTACCCCTTCCTCCCGCGCCGCGGGCGACGTGGCCAGGACCCTGTTCGCGTGCAGCACCGCCACCGGTTGCTCCGCCGGGTACCCGTCCACGATCTCCGCCGCCACCACCGGCCAGTCGGGGCACCAGATCACCATCGTCCGCGCCGCCTGCTCCGCCTGTGCCATGTCAGCCGACCCTTCGCAGGCCGGCGGCGGGGGCGGTGCGCGGCATCTTCGCGTCGCGGACGGGCGGCAGCGGCCCTTCCAGCGCCGGCAGCCACAGCGTCACCTCGCGCGCGGCGCTCGCCGCTCCCCGGCCGCGGGCCTGGATCGTCAGCTCCCGGCAGCGCAGCCGCCCCCGCCCTTCGCCGAGCCCGCCCCAGCTCTGCTGGACCGGCGCCACCGTCACGTCCGCGCCGGCCCACACCCCGGCCGGCATGAGCACGCTGCCCCGCTGCCTGGCCCGCGCCGCCAGCCGCCCCGCCACCGCCGGCGCGACCGCCCCCGGCACCGCCGCCACCACGATGTCCACCCCGTCCAGCAACGCGGCGACGATGCTCGCCCACTCGGCTCCCGGGTCCGGCACCAGCGCCAGCCGCTCCAGCACCACCCCCATCTCCGCCGCCGCCACCGGATTCAGCGACGGCATCCCCACCACCGCACACCACGACCCGGCCCGGCTCGCCGCCGCCAGCAACGCCAGCAGCACCGACGACGTCTGCACCGCGATCGTCGCCCCCCGCCGCAGCCCGCCACCCGGCAGTAACGCCCGCAGCCCCGCCAGCACCGGCAGCACCTTCCCGCTCCCGACCCCCGCCTCCGCCGCGTGCTCACTGGCCGGACGCACCACCCCCGCCCCGACCAGCCCGGCCAACCCCCGCCCATTCCCCGCCGCGCGCTCACCCGCCGCCCCGCCCAGCCCCCGCCCGCTCCCCGCCGCGTGCGCACCGGCCGGCCCCCGCTCGCTCCCCATGGCGTGCTCGCCGGCTGGACGCACCACACACGCCCCGACCAGCCCGGCCGCCTCCCCGTCCCCGCGCCGCTCCCCGACCACCCGCAGCTGCCCGACCGACCCGCCACCCCGCGCCTCGGGAGCCACCTCGACCGCGGCGTCGACGTCGGCCGCTTCGACCAGACCCCGCCCGCTCCCGGTGGCGTGCTCACCAGCGGGCCGCGCCGCCCCCGCCCCGGTCAGCCCCCGCCCGTCCCCGGCGGCGTGCCCGCTCGCCGGACGCACCACACCCGCTCTGATCAGCCCGGCCAGCTTCCGCCCGGCTTCCTCCCCGTCGCCGCGCCGCTCTCCGACCACCCGCAGCTGCCCGGCCGACCCGCCACCCCGCGCCTCGCGGACGCCATGGGCGCCCTGCGCCTCCGGAGCTGTCTCGACCGCGGCGTCGGCGTCGGGGGCGGGGACGGGCTGCAGCCCCCGCCGGAGGGCAGCGTCGCTCGCGCCCGCAGCCCCGTTCACGACGTCGCCATCGACGCGTGCGTCATAGGACCCGGCGGCCGCCGAAGCCGACGTGCCAGCCACGGCACCTGCTCCCCCACTGTCGAACCGTTCTCCCCCGTCGCGCCCGGCCCACCGCTCCGGCGCCCCTGACACGACGCTGTCCCCACTGCCTGCCAGCCCCTGACCCGGGCCGGCCCCACGACCCGCTGTCCCAGGTCAGCGCACCCGCCGCGGCACAGATGTCACGCGATACATCGCCACCCTCCGGAAGATCGCGGAGCGCCATTCCACGCCTGCGCTCAGCGCCGACCCGGCACCGCGACCGGCACGACCCGGACAGGCGGCCCGCTCACCTTGTCCACCGCCACCCAGTCCACCGGTCGCACCATGATCGAAGGCCAGATCCGGCGACGCCGGCAGCCAGATTCCTCCTTCGATCAAGCCGGTCCCGCAACGCTCGTCGTCCCAGCCGATCCGGCATCCGAGCCCCCTCGCCGTCCCGACCGGCGGCGCTACGGCCCGACCGGACGCACACCCCGGCAAGGCCACAGCCCCGAACCCGCCCCCGCAACCACGGCACGGACCCCAGCCCGAACGCGAACCAGACCTCGAACCCGAACCCGGGCCAGACCGCCGCCGACCGGCAACCGGCCGCGACCGGGCACGATCGCGCGGCACAGTGGCGGACCGGACCATGCCGGGCCCGGGCAACAGGGGCCCCGGGCACCACGACGGCGGACGCGACCGACCCGGCGACCCGGCACCCGCGGCATGGACGCCGAGCGTCGAGACCTGCGGCCCGCGGACCGAACGCCGCAGCTCAAAGGAGTCGTGGTTCAAGGCTTCACCGGGTTCTTCGACGCCGTGCCGAGCCGCCTCCACTTCAGAACCGGCTGGGCATGGGCGTACCGAGGCCATCCGTGGCCAGTTGCAAAGGAAACGACGAAGGCGGGCGATCACCCACCGGAAACCCCACCTACCGAACAGCCCAACCGTCCCGGCCGATCAGCCCCGCCCGGCCAGCCTCTTCACTCCGGTCGATCCTGAGCAACCCGGTCAGCCCAAGTGATCCAGGCGGTCCAGGTGGACCCAGGCGGTCGAAGCTGATCGGCAGGTCCAGGCGGTCCGGCGGTCCGGCCGTCCAGGCGATCCAGGCGGTCGAAGCTGATCGGCGGGTCCAAGCGGCCCGGGTGATCCGGGCCGTCCCGGCGGTCCAGCGGTCCGGCGGTCCAGGCGGTCGAAGCTGATCGGCGGGTCCAAGCTGATCGGCCGGTCCAAGCGGCCCGGGTGATCCGGGCCGTCCCGGCGGTCGAAGCGGGCCGACCGGCCTCGGCGGGCTGATCGGTCTCGGCGGAGCGACTGGTCCCGGCGGTCCGGGTGGTCCGGCTGGTCCCGCCGGACCGGCTGATCCGCCGAGACCGGACAGGCCGGGCAGGCCGGACGGTGGGCCGAGCGGTGGCTGCCTGGTCCGGCGGTGCTGTCCTGGCACGGCCGCGGGTCAGCTGGCGAGGCCCTCGAGCCTGGGCTGATACGAGAAGCCGAGGCCGACCTCGATCACGGCGATGAACTGCTCCGCGGAGCGCATGAGGTCGTCGGCCTCCCGGGCGGTGACCACCCGCGGGATGCCCGCCTCCGCGGCGGAGCGCTTGCTGGCGCCGGCGGCGAAATAGGCCGCCCAGTCGCTCAGCTCGGGCGCGACGAGCACCAGCAGCGACCACACGCTCGTCACCTTGCTGCGGCGGCCCGGCGCGGCGGGCACGGCCCTAGCGGCGAGGACGGCGGCGGCGGCGCGGAGCGCGGCGAGGTGGGCGGTGGCATAACGCATGCCGTCGGTGCGGATCTCCGCCGCCTCTTCGAGGCCTCGGCGGGCGAGGGTCAACAGCTCCCGCGGCGTGCGGTGGGGAAGCGCGTGCGCGGGAACCGGAAGCTGCTGCCGGGACGCACCACCAGCCGCGCCGGTGACCGGAGCGGTGGCCGGAGCGGTCGGGAATCGACTGACGTTGGACGGCTGGGTCGAACGGTTCGCCGGCATGGTCTCTCCCTCTGTGGTGCGTCGGTGGGTCCCGCTCTGGGTCCCTGTGGTGCGTGCGGGCCGCCGCTGGGGGAGTAGCGGTGACACGCGGGTCGTGCGGACGTGACGGTCGAACGGCGCGACCCCGCCGGCCGGGCGTGGAGCTTCCCCACACCACCCCCGACCGGCGGGCCGGCTGGGTCGCTGCCCGCCGCCCGGGGGTCGTGGGCGGCGAGCAGCGACCCCACCTGAGGCCAGACCCGCGAAAATCCGGCCTCCGCGGTGTCGCGGACCGCGCTCGGGAAGAACGCCGCGAATCGTCTTCCCGAAGCAGTTCGAACACTCGTTCGACTGAGATAAGACTACACCCGGGTGCCGGGAAAGTCGCCACGACGCGGGCAGATTTTTCGAACATCCGTTCGCACGATCACTCGTGCAGGTGACTGCGCTGGCCGTCGTGGTCGAAGACGCAGAGGATCTCCGCCGGCCCGTCGTGGGCGCCGAACGCGTGCGGCGTCATGGTGGAGAACGCGGCCGCCTGACCCGGCTCGACCAGGATGGTCCGCTCCCCCAGCCGCAGCACGACGGTCCCCGACAGCACGGTGAACCAGTCCTTGCCCGGATGCACCCGCAGCTCCTCCGGCACCGGCCGTGTGATGCGCATCTTGGCCACGGAGACGCCGTGCGGCCCCGGCTCCCGGGTCATCATCCAGGTGGTCACGCCGTGCGCCTCGTCGCGCCGGGGGCGGATCACCACGTCCTCGTCGTCGACGGACTCCACGAGCTGGTCGAGCGTGGTCCCGAGCGCGCGGGCGATCGGGGCGAGCTGGTCCAGGGCGATCCGCCGGTGACCCGTCTCGATCCGGCTCAGCGTGGAGGGGCTCAGGTAGCAGCGCGAGGCCAGGTCGTCGAGTGACCAGCCCTTGGCCACCCGCAGCCCGCGGATCCGCTTGCGAACGAGGCCGTCGAGCTCACCGTCTTGCGTCATACGCAAGATTGTATGCCGCGACAGCAAAGCGCGGCTATGGTCGAGCCATGCCCCAGAACCACACCCACAGCCACGCACACAGCCACGCACACGGCCACGCCCACCACCAGGCACACGCCCACGCCCATCAGCACGACCACCAGGACCTCGCCGACATCCTCGACCTCGACGCCGAGGTGCTGCACGACCACCTCACCGAGGTCATGGCCTGGGTCCACGAGCAGACCGGCGACGTCGCGACCGTGCTCGACCTGGGGGCCGGGACCGGCGCCGGCACCCTCGCGCTGGCCCGCCGCTTCCCCGGCGCGACGGTCACCGCCGTCGACGTGTCGCCGCAGATGCTGCAGCACCTGCGGCACAAGGCCAACGCCGCGGGGCTCGCCGACCGGGTCCGCACCGTGGAGGCCGACCTCGACGGCGCCGGCAGTACGGGCGCTGACGGTACAAAGGCCGCGGCTGCCGACCTGGTGTGGGCGGCCAACTCGCTGCACCACCTGGCCGACCCCGTCGCCAGCCTGGCCCGCATCCGCGGCGCGATCCGCCCCGGCGGCCACCTCGTGGCGTTCGAGATGGACGCGTTCCCCCGGTTCCTGCCCGGCGACGAGCTCGAGACCCGCTGCCACGAGGCCGTCACCGCGATGCGCGCCGGCGACATGCCGCACCTCGGCGCCGACTGGGGCCCGCTGCTGCGCGCCGCCGGGTTCACCGTCCAGGCGCAGCGCCGCTTCGAGATCGACCTGGAGCCGCCGCTGCCGGAGGCCACCGGCCGCTACGCGCAGACGTCCCTGCGCCGCCTCCGTCAAGGGCTCGAAGGGAAGCTGAGCCCCGAGGACCTGACCGCGCTGGAGGCGCTGGCGGAGGTCGTACCGACGCGGCCGGACCTCACCGTGCGGGCACGGCGAACCGCCTGGATCGCCACACCGTAAGGGGCATCATCCCCACCCGCACCTGACCTGTATCTTCTGCGGGTGACCCACCAGCCAAGGCCCGCCACCGGCGTCGCGATGGTCCTCGCCGGCAGCTTCCTGTTCGCCGTCAACGGCACCGTCGCCAAGCTCGCCGCCGGCACCGGCATCGACGCGCCGCAGCTCACGACGCTGCGGGCCGGCGGCGCGGCGCTGGGGCTGTTCGCGCTCGCGCTGGCGTTCCGGCCGTCCCGGCTGCGGATCACCGGACGGGAGATGCCGATCCTCGTCGCGTACGGGCTGGCCGGCTTCTTCTTCGTCCCCATGCTCTATTTCGTCGGGATCGGCCGTCTTCCGGTCGGGATCAGCCTGCTCTTCGAATACACCGCGCCGGTACTGGTGGCGCTGTGGGCCCGCTTCGTCCAGGGACACCGGGTCCGCCCCCGGCTGTGGGTGGGCCTCGCCGCCAGCCTCGGCGGGCTCGCCTGCGTCGCGGAGATCTGGGGCGAGCTGCGCCTCGACGCGGTCGGGGTCGCCGCCGCGCTCGCCGCCGCCGTCCTGCTCGCCGTCTACTACCTGCTCAGCGCCCGCGGCGTCGCCAGCAGGGACACGCTGTCGCTGACCGCGTACGCGTTCGCGGTGTCGGCGCTCGCCGGCTCGGTGGTCCGGCCGTGGTGGGACTTCGACTTCGCCCGCACCACGGTCACCACCCACGGCGTGCCCGTGTGGCTGCTGCTGATCTACATCGTCGTCGGCGGGTCGATCGCGCCGTACCTGCTGCTCGCCGGCGCCATGCGGCACCTGCCGCCGACGAGCGTCGGCATCATCGGCATGTCGGAGCCGGTGATCGCCACCATCGTGGCCTGGCTGGTCCTGCACGAGCACCTGAACGCGGCGCAGATCTGCGGCGGCGTCCTGATCCTCGCCGGGGTCGCGCTCGCCGAGACCGCCCGCGTCCAGACGAAGGCGGAGCAGCGCCGCCCCGAAACTGTCGGTGCCCCGAACTAGAGTCGATCGCATGCAGCTTCATCCCAACGTGCAGGCCATCCAGGACGCTCTCGACGCCGCCGGCGCCCGCGACGCCGCCGGCGACCCGTGCCAGGTCAGGGTGCTCACCGAGCCGGTCCACACCGCCGCCGCGGCCGCGGCCGCCGTGGGGGTCGAGGTCGCCCAGATCGCCAACTCGTTGATCTTCGAGGCCGGCGGCGACCCGTTACTGGTCCTCACGTCCGGCGCGCACCGCGTCGACACCGCGAAGGTCGCCGCACTGCTCGGCACCGGCAAGGTCAAGCGCGCCACCGCCGAGTTCGTCCGCGAGCACACCGGCCAGGTCATCGGCGGCGTGTCGCCGCTCGGGCACCCGAAGCCCGTGCGCACCCTCGTCGACGTCGACCTGGCGCGGTTCGGCGAGATCTGGGCCGCCGGCGGCATCCCCCAGGCGGTGTTCCCCATCACGTATGACGAGCTCGTCCGCATCACCGCCGGCACCCCCGCCGAGGTCGCGTGACCGTCCGGTTGCACGTGTGGCGGGTGCGGAAGCGGGCGGTGCCGCTCGCCTTCTGGGGGATGGCCGCCGACCGGCGGGCGCTGCGGCGACGGGCGGAGTTCGTGAAGCTGCTCGGCACCGGGAAGGGCAGCGACTTCGGCGCCGGCAAGGCGGACCTGACCCGCTGGGCGGCGATCGTCGTCGGCGACCCCTCGGTGGCGCCGCCGATGCGTGGCGCCACCGCGAGCTGCGCCGTCACGCTGGAGCCGATCGCGAGCCGCGGCACGTGGGCGGGGCGGGCACCGTTCGACGGCGGCGGTGACGCGGCGCCACCCGTACACGCGAACAACGGCATGATCGCGGTGCTGACGCGGGCCAGGTTACGGCCCAGGAAGGCGCCCGCGTTCTGGAAGGCGATCGACCCGGTGTCCCGCGCGCTGCCCGGCGCCGACGGCATGATCTGCGCGTTCGGCGTCGGAGAGGCACCCGTAGGATTCCAGGGCACGATCAGCCTGTGGCGCAGTGCGGCGGATGTCGTGCGTTTCGCGTACCGTCAGCCCGAGCACGCCGCCGTCGTGGACCGCACGGCCCGCGAAGGCTGGTATGCGGAGGAGTTGTTCGCCCGGTTCCGTGTGCTGGACGTCACCGGCGACCGCGAGGTGATCGGTTGGAGGGACCGCCCGTGAGGCTCGTGCAGTGGCGCGGGGAAGACCTCCTCGCGCGACTCGACGACGTCATCGCCGTCTACGGGGAGGCGATGGGCTACTCGGTGCAGCTCCTGCAGACCCGCCGCGGGTATGTGGCCGGCCACACCAGGCGCGAGTCGTTCCAGGCCGTCGCGACCCTCGACGACGAGGACAACCTCCTCGGCTTCGGCTACGGCTACCGCGGCACGTCCGGCCAGTGGTGGCACGACCAGGTGCGCAACGCGCTGCGCCGGGAGCACCGCAAGTTCTGGCTCGGCAACTGCTTCGAGCTCGTCGAGCTGCACGTCCGGCCGCACGCGCAGGGGCACGGCATCGGCGCCCGGCAGCTGCACGACCTGCTCACCCAGGCCCCGCAGCAGACGGCGCTGCTGTCCACCCCCGAGGCGCCTGAGGCGACGTCCCGCGCGTGGCGGCTCTACCGGCGGTTCGGGTTCGTCGACGTCCTGCGCCACTTCAACTTCCCGGGCGACGACCGCCCGTTCGCCGTCCTCGGCCGGCAACTGCCGCTGTGAAAGCGCTCTGGGCGCTGCTCGCGGCGCTCGTCCTCACCGAGATCGCATACCCGCTCGTGCACGGCGGCACCCGGGCCGCGCTCACCGTCGCCACCGTCGTCGCCGGCTACCTGCTGTCCGTCGGCCACGCCTGGCTGTCCCGCGGCCCGCGCGCCGCCGCCGTCCTCGTCCTCGTCACCACCGGCGGCGGGTTCGCGGTCGAGGCGGCCGGCCGGTCCACCGGCTACCCCTTCGGCGACTACGACTACACCGGTTCGCTCGGGCCCAGGCTGCTGGGCGTGCCACTGACGATCCCCCTCGCCTGGACGTGGATGGCGTGGCCGGCGTGGGTCGCCGCGGCCCGCCTCACCCGGCGGCGGTGGGCGCGGGCCGGGATCGCGGGGCTGGGCCTGGCGACCTGGGACCTCTTCCTCGACCCGCAGATGGTCGCCGAGGGCCACTGGCACTGGTCCTCCCCCGGCGCCGCGCTGCCCGGCGTCCCCGGCATCCCGCTCACCAACTATCTCGGTTGGCTGGTGGTCGCGTCGGTACTGGCAGCGGCGCTCACGCTCTGGTTACCCGACGCGCCCGGCACCGACGACCGGCCGATGTATGCGCTGTACCTGTGGACGTACGCCTCGAGTGTCCTCGCGCACGCGGCGTTCCTCGGCATGCCCGCGTCGGCGGCGTGGGGCGCTCTGGGGATGGGGCTGGTCGCGGTCCCCTTGGCGGTGACGCTGTGGCGGGCGCGGTCCTGACCCTGCTGGTGCTGCTCGTGTTCGCGCTGACCGCGCACACCGTGGTCAACGCGCGCCTGCTGCGCTCTCCCCGTGCGGGCGCTCGTCGTGCGCCGGTCGACGCGGTTCCTCCCGACAGCGCGGGTACCGGTGACGGTGCTTCTGCCGCCGGTGCTTCTGCCGCCGGCGCTTCGGGGGCTGGCGCTTCGGGTGCCGGCGCTTCGGGGGCCGACCGGGTCGCGGTACTGCTGCCGCTGCGGGACGAGGCGGCGCGGGTCGAGCCGTGTCTGCGGGCGTTGCTGGCGCTGCGCGGCGCGCCCAGGATCCTGGTCCTCGACGACGGCTCCACCGACGGCACCGCCGAACTCGTCCGGTCCGTCTGCGGCGACCGCGTCACGCTCCTGACGGGCAGACCGCTGCCGGCCGGCTGGCTCGGCAAGCCGCACGCGTGCCAGCAGCTCGCCGACGCGGCCGGGCTCACCGGCGACGCCGACCTGCTGGTGTTCCTCGACGCCGACGTGATCCTGGCCCCCGACGCCGTCGAAGCGGCCGCCACGCTGCTCGACGACGCGGGGGTGGGGCTGCTCAGCCCGTACCCACGCATCATCGCGGGCAGTCCGGGCGAGCGGCTCGTCCAGCCACTGCTGCAGTGGTCGTGGCTGACGTTCCTGCCGCTGCGCGCGATGGAACGCTCCCCCCGCCCGTCTCTCGCCGCGGCCGGCGGGCAGTTCCTGCTGGTCACCCGGGCCGCCTACGACCGCGCCGGCGGGCACGCCGCGGTCCGCGACAAGGTCCTCGAAGACATCGAGCTGGCCCACGCGGTGAAGCGCACCGGCGGCCGGATCGCGCTCGCCGACGGCTCCGACCTGGCCACGTGCCGCATGTACACCTCATGGCGCGAGGTCGTCGACGGCTACAGCAAGTCGCTGTGGGCGTCGTTCGGCTCCCCCGCCGGCGCCACGGCCGTCGTGTCGCTGCTGCTCGGCCTGTACGTCCTGCTGCCCCTCACCGTCCTCGCCGGATGCTGGCAGGGGGTCGCCGGCTACCTCCTCGGCGTCGCCGGACGGGTCGTCAGCGCCCGGACGACCGGCGGCCGCGCCTGGCCCGACGCCCTCGCCCATCCCGTGTCCGTGCTGCTGTTCGCGTGGCTGGTCCTGCGGTCCTACCGCCGCCGCGGCCGCGTCTCCTGGAAGGGCCGCCCGACATGGCAACCGTGACCGTCACCCGCGGCCGCACCTCCTGGAAAGGCCGCCCGACATGGCAACCGTGACCGTCACCCGCGGCCGCACCTCCTGGAAAGGCCGCCCGACATGGCAACCGTGACCGTCATCGGCGCCGGCGTCGGCGGCCTCGCGACAGCGGCCCGGCTCACCGCGGCCGGCCACAAGGTCACCGTGTTCGAGCAGGCCACCACCGCCGGCGGCAAGCTCGGCCGGCACGAACGGGTCACCGCCGCCGGCACCTTCCGCTTCGACACCGGCCCGAGCCTGTTCACCCTGCCGCAGGTCGCGGCGGAGCTGTTCGCGCAGACCGGCGGCCCCGCCCCCGAGCTGGACCTGGTCGCGCTGGATCCGCTGGTACGACACCACTTCCCCGACGGCACGACCCTCGACTCCTGCGCGGGGGCCGGATTCGAGGACCGGATCGCGGCCGCGTTCGGCGCGGACGCCGCCGCCGACTGGCGGCGCCTGTGGCAGCGCGCCGCCCGCGTCTGGGAGACCTCGTGGCGGCACGTCCTCACCGCGCCCGTCGACAGCCCGCTGCAGCTCGCCGGCCTGGCGTGGCGGCTGGGCGACCTGGCCGCGATCGCACCCGGCCAGACGCTGCGCAGCCTGGGCCGCCGGCACCTGCGCGACCCCCGCCTGCGGATGCTGCTGGACCGTTACGCCACGTACACCGGCGCCGACCCCCGCCGCGCCCCCGCGGCGCTGCTCGCGATCCCCTACGCGGAGCTGGCGTTCGGCGGCTGGTACCTCCGCGGCGGCCTCGGCACGCTCGCCGACGCGCTGCTCGCCCGGTGCGCCGCGCTCGGCGTCACCGTCCACCTCGGCACCCCCGTCGAGTCCGTCCTCGTCGAAGGCCCACGAGCCGCCGGCGTCGTCCTCACCGGCGGCGCCACCGTCCGCTCCGACCTCGTCGTCGCCAACGCCGACGCGCTCCACCTCTACCGCGACCTGCTCCCAACCCCACGCCGCGCGGCCCGCCTGACCCGGCGCAGCCTCGGCGGGTTCGTCCTGCTGCTCGGCGTCCGCGGCACGACGCCACAGCTCGCGCACCACACCGTGTTCTTCCCCAACGACTACGACGCCGAGTTCGACGCGATCTTCGGCTCGCCCGCCCACCCCCCGGCCGACCCCGCCGTCTTCGTCACCTCGGCCGACGACCCGACCGCCCGCCCCACCGGCCACGAGGCGTGGTTCGTCCTGGTCAACGCCCCGCCGCACGGCGAGTTCGACTGGCGCGCCCCCGGCGTCGCCGACAGCTACGCCGACCGCGTCCTGTCGATCCTCGCGTCCCGCGGCGCCGACCCCCGCGACCGCCTCCTCTTCCGCGACGTACTCACCCCCGCCGAACTCGAAACCTCGACCCGCTCCCCCGGCGGCGCCATCTACGGCACCGCCAGCCACGGCCTCACCGGCCTCCTGCGCCCCCCGACCCGCGGCACCGTCCGCGACCTGTTCCTGGTCGGCGGCTCCGTCCACCCCGGCGGCGGCCTACCCCTGGTCATGCTGTCCGCCAAGATCGTCGCCGACCGCATCGGCCCCGCCTAGCGCTCTGTTTCCGCACCTCCGCGCGGCGCCCGTTTCCGCCCCCGCCTGTTTCGTGGCCCGCCTGACGCCAGCCTTTCGTGGCCCGCGTGGCGCCAGCCTTTCGTGGCTCGGCTGGAGCCTGTTCCGTGGCACAGCTGGAGCCCGCTTCGTGGCACAGCTGAAGCCCGTTTCGTGGCTCGGCTGGAGCCTGTTCCGTGGCACAGCTGGAGCCCGCTTCGTGGCACAGCTGAAGCCCGCTTCGTGGCCAGCCGGCGCCTGTTCCGTAGCACCGCCGAGCGTCGTTACGCGGCCCCGCCCGCGGTGCTTCTGTCACGAGGGTCGAAGCGAGGCAAGGTCCGGGGGTCGTCTGGGTGCGCACCGTGGTTGTCCGGACACCGGGGGGTTACATCCGGGCAACCGCGGCGTGCGGCCAGCACCTGGCCAGGCCGGTCTTCACCAGTTCCGGCGAGGTCGGTGCGCACGCCGCGTCGTGGACCAGCACGATCCGGCGCGGTGCGCCGGGCCGACCCAGCCGAGACGTCTGGGCCCACCACAGCCCGGCTATCCCTCATGAAGCAGCCCTCCAGCCCCTGAAGCAGGCACTGGTCCTGGAGCAACAGGCGCTGGCCCGGCCCCCGCAGATCACACGCGAGGGCGGTCCCTGCACGGGTCACGCGCGTGGCGGGCGCGCCCAGGCAAGTCAGCGTTCGACTCGCCGAGCCGTAGACGCCTCGCTGCATGCCACCCAGGGCAGGACCGGAGGCAGTCGTCGACGGGCTGACCGCTTCACCAAGCGACCGTACAGCAGCCGTCGAAATCGACTTCCGACGTCGTCACCGATGGTAATACATCACGGTCACGGCCTTAAGGCACCGTCACCGGGTCATGACAGAGCGCGACGGACGGCGATGGCGAGTTGCGTAAAGCCGGCAGAAGTCAGGGCGGCCATCACCGCGAGCACGGCGAGGGCCGTCGCGGACTCCCAGCGGCCCAGGGCGGACGCGCCCGCGACGGCGAGGAGGCCGAAGATCGTGACGAGGACGCGGGTCGGGCGTTCCGCGACGGTGACGGTGCCGATGTCGGACATGCCGGCGACGGTGGCGCGGGCGCGGACGTACTCGTGCAGCCACATCACGCCGCCGCAGGCCACCGCGAGCCAGGCCGGCCCGCCGAGGAGGACCAGCGCCACCAGCCAGCAGGCCTCGGCGACCCGGTCGGCGGCGGAGTCGTAGACCTGGCCGAGGCGGCTCGCCCTGCCGGTGACCACGGCCAGGACGCCGTCGACGGTGTCGGCGACCGCTGACAGCAGCACCAGGACCGCACCGGCGAACGCCCAGCCGCCTCCGCCGATGACGGTCAGCGGCACCGCGACGGACAGCAACAGGCCCAGGACCGTGACGGCGTTCGGGCTGCGCACACCCGCGCGGACGAGGGCGGCGCCCAGCTCGTACGAGATGCGCAGCCAGCCCCGCACGAGCGGCGGTGCGGACCTCGGGTCGTAGCCGCCGTGTGCCGCCGCCCACCGCTCGGCATAACCGTCCCAGTCGCGGACGTCAGACGCGCGCGCCGACACCGAGCTGCTGCCAGACCTCCCGGGTCGCCGTCGACCGGTTGAGCGTGATGAAGTGGATCCCCGGCACACCCTCGTCGAGGAGCCGCTGGCACATCTCGCTGGCCAGGTCGATGCCGAGGCGCCGCACCGCCTGCGGGTCGTCGGCGATCTGCTCGAACCGGGCGGCGAGATGCGGCGGGAAGGGAGCGCCGGACAGCTGCTGCGAGCGGGCGATGGTGCCGATGGCCGTGACCGGCATGACACCGGCGACGATCGGGGTGTCGCAGCCGGCGGCCGCGACCCGGTCCCGCAGGCGCAGGTAGTCGTCGGCGTCGAAGAACATCTGCGTGATCGCGAAGTCGGCGCCGGCCCGGCACTTGCGGACGAAGTTGGCCGTGTCGGATTCGATGTCCGTCGACCTCGGGTGCTTGTACGGGAACGCCGCCACCCCGACGCTGAAGTCCCCCGCCTCGCGGACGAGCCGGACGAGCTCCTCCGCGTAGAGGACACCCTCCGGGTGCTGGACCCACTCGCCCATCGGGTCGCCGGGCGGGTCGCCGCGCACGAGCAGGAAGTTGCGGATGCCGGCGCCGGCGAGCTGACCGATGACGTTGCGCAGCTCGGCCACCGAGTGGTTGACCGCCGTCAGGTGCGCCATCGGCAGCAGCGTCGTCTCCGTCGCCACCCGCTCGGTCACGGCGACGGTGGTGTCCCTGGTGGTGCCGCCCGCACCGTACGTGATGGAGACGAACGACGGCCGGAGGGGCTCCAGCTCCCGGATCGCCTGCCACAGCTGGCGCTCGCCCTCGGGGGTCTTCGGCGGGAAGAACTCGAAGGAGAACGTCGGCGCCTCTGCCGCGATCAGGTCACCAATCGCCGCGGGTCCGCCACCCATCACAGAAGGAAGTCCAGAAGCCACGCCCCGACTGTAGTGCCCCCGGCGCCGCGGCCGGGAGGTCGCATCGGCGAATCATGTCGTACCCCTGAGGTAGAAAGACGTCGGACGGTTCGACGGCCGCGGGCATCGCGAAGGCCTGCGGCGCGCCGGGCGTCCTGCTGGACCGCGAGAGGACGGGGGTCGCTGGTGCCAGGAGGTCGTGACCCATGTCCCAGAGGATCGACCCGCCCGCACATCCGGGCGAGACGCTCGGAGCGCTGCTGACCCGCTTGCGCCAGGCACAGGGCAAGTCGCAGGTGCGGCTCGCCGGGCTGCTGTGCGCCGCGTCGGGGCTGCCGACACTGACCCGCCACGAGATCTCCAGGTGGGAGCGGGAGGAGCGCATCCCGAGCCAGGTCTGGCTGTGCTGGCTCGCGCTCGTGCTCGACACCCCGCTGGACGACCTGGAGCGCGCCGCGGCCCACACCCGCCGGCGAAGGGAGCCGACCATGACCGCACCCACGATCTCGACCGTCACGGCGACCATCCGGCCTGCACCGCGTCCGCCCGGCCCCGCTCCGGCCGGCGCCTCCACGGACCGGGTCGCGCCGCCCGGCTCCGTCCCGCGCGGGCTGCCGACGCACGGCACCGGCCCGGGCACGGGCCTGGCCCGCCCGAGCGAGGTGGATGACGTGGGCGGGCGGATCGCCGGGTTGCGGCGCATGGACGACCTGGTCGCGGGGCCTGAGCTGGTGGCGCTCGTGCTCGCCGAGCTGCGGTCGGCGGTGCGGGCCACCGGCGCGGGGTGCGGGCCACCGGCGGCGGCCGCCGAGCTGGTGCAGCTGCACGCCTGGGTCGCGGCCGACGCGGGGCGCCCCGTCCCTGACGGCGCTGTGCGGGGTGGGGTGCGGGCGGCGGTCGCCGGCGGTGACCGGGCCCTCGCGGGGCACCTGCTCGGCTGTGTCGCGCAGGCCGCCGGGGAGCGTGGTGACGCCCGGGCGGCCGTCCGGGCCGCGGTCGCGGCCGAGCGGGTCGCGGGTGCGTGCGACCCGGCGACGGCGACCGTGCTGGCGCTGCGGGCCGCGTTCGCCGCCGCGGCGGCCGGCGATCTTCGGTCGTGCGACGGCGCCCTCGCGGCGGCGGACCAGGCGCATGCCCGCCGGGGCTCCATGGTCGAGCCGCCGTGGCTGTACTGGCTGGACGACGCCCACGTGGAGGCCCTGGCCGGCCTGTGCCTGACCGCGGCGGGGCGGCCCGCGGCGGCGCTGCCCCGGCTCGGTGCGGCGCTGCGGTGTCCGGGCGTCCGATTCCGCGCCGCGGGTCTGGTCAGCGCGGCGCTGGCCCGCGCCCACCTGGCCGGCGGCGACCTCGACGCCGCCTGCACCGCTGCCGCCGAGACGCTGCTCACGTGCGCCGAGTCCGGTTCGTTCCGGGTGCTGCGCCAGCTCCGGGCCCTGGAGACCGCGCTGCACGCCGCCGCGGGGCGGGGGCGGCGACCCGCGTCGCTGGTCGTGTACACGGAGCTGGCCGAGTCTGCCGCCGGCTGCCTGCCGGACGCCGCTCCACCACCGGCGCGCCAGGGGCACGCCCGCACCGGTTCGTTCGCCGCGCCGGCCGTGGCCCGGGCGGGCGGGCCGGACCAGCTCCGGGGAAGGGTGGCCAGCTGAAGCTTCGCAGACGTCCCGACCACACCGACGAGACCGACCGACCTTGACAACTGAACAGCGAGGGCGCCGAAGGCACGGCCGGACGGCCTGCGATTCGCCCCAAAGGCTCCGGGCGTCGAGGTCCGGCCACACCGACGCACCAGGGGCTGTCCACGCGCCGGTCCGCCGCATCGCCCACAACCGGGCCGCCACTAACAGGGCGGCGCGAACAGGGCGAGGTGGACGGGGCGAAATGGACGGGCAGAGAGGAAGGCAAGGTGAACAAGGTGGGGTGGGGCGGATCAGCTTCAGGGAAGGGTGGCCGGCTGGACCTTGGACCCGCAGGCCGGGGTGTCGCCGAGCGCCGCTGCACCGTCGACGCACCAGGGCTGTGTACGCGCCGGATTCGCCGCGTCGCCCGTGACCGAGCCAGGGGCGACGAGCTGGAACAGGCCGAAACGGTCCGCGGCGAGCCCCCGGCCGATGGGTCGGGGGGCGGGTCGAGGCCAACGGGTCGGAGCGGGGCGAGGCCAACGGGCGGGACAGGGTGAGGCGGGCCCGATGGGACAAGGGAGGGCCAGACGGGGACGGGACCGGACCGGGCCGAGGCCAACGCGTCAGGGCAGGCCGACGGGTCGAGGCGGGGCTGATCAAGGTCGACGGGTCGGGGTGGAGCTGGTCGAAGCGGGCCTGACGGGACAAGGGTGGACAGACGGGGACCGGGCCGAAGCCAACGCGTCAGGGCAGGCCGACGGGTCGAGGCGGGGCTGGTCGAGGCCGACGGGTCGAGGCGGGGCTGGTCGAGGCCGACGGGTCCGGGGCGGAGCTGATCAAGGTCGACGGGTCGGGGCGGAGCTGGTCGAGGTCGGAGCCAAGTCGAAAGTGGGGTGCGGTTCGGGCACACGGTGGGTGAAGGAGTGGTTTCGCAGGGTGGAGCGGGTCCGTCGGGTGGATGGGGTGGGAGGCGGAGTGGATGACGGGGGTGGGGACCGGAGCGGCGGTTCGCGCGGATTCGGGCTAGCGTCTCTGCCGTGACGCACCCCTTCCTCGACCGGGCCGACCTTCGCACGCGGGTGCGGCAGGCACTCGACGACTTCCTGCGGCGGCGGCGGAGCAGGCTCGCGGAGATCGAGCTGGAAGCCCTCGCGCCGGTTGCCGACGCGATCGAGGCGCTCGTGGTGCAGGGGGGCAAGAGGCTGCGGCCGGCGTTCGCGTACTGGGGGTACCGGGGCGCGGGCGGGGCCGATGACGACGCGGTGGTGGCAGCGGTCGCGGCGCTGGAGCTGGTGCAGGCGAGTGCCCTGATCCACGACGACGTGATGGACGGGTCGGAGACGCGGCGCGGGGAGCCGGCGGTGCACCGGAGGTTCGCGACACTGCACACGCGGGCGGGGTGGCGGGGCGATCCGGACGGGTTCGGGACGGCGGCGGCGATCCTGCTCGGGGACCTGTGCCTGGTGTGGTCCGACGAGATGCTGCACGCGAGCGGGCTCGGGGCGGACACGCTCGCCCGGGCGCGGCCGGTGTTCGACGAGATGCGGACCGAGGTGACGATCGGCCAGTACCTCGACGTCCAGACGCAGGCGACCGGGGACACGTCGACGGCGCGGGCGAGCCTGGTGGCGCGGTTCAAGTCGGCGAAGTACACGATCGAGCGGCCGCTGCTGCTGGGGGCGGCGATCGCCGGGGCGCCGGAGGAGCTGAACAAGGCGTACGAGGGGTACGGCCTGCCGCTCGGCGAGGCGTTCCAGCTGCGCGACGACGTGCTGGGTGTGTTCGGCGACCCGGTCGTGACGGGCAAGCCGGCCGGCGACGACCTGCGCGAGGGCAAGCGCACGTACCTGGTCGCCGCCGCCATGGAGGACGGCGGTGCCGACGACGCGTGGAAGCTGCTCGGCGACCCGGAGCTCGACACCGCGGGGGTCGCGCGGTTGCGGGAGGTCATCGTCGGGAGCGGCGCACTGGACCGTACCGAACGCCGCATCGCCGACCTGACGGCCGAGGCGCTGGGAGCGTTGGACGGGGCGCACCTCACGGCGGAGGCGCGGGAGGTCCTGACGGGTCTGGCCCAGGCGGCGACGCAGCGGACAGTCTGACCCACAGCGACAGGGTCAGCACGATCAACGCGAAGCCGAACAGGAGGTCCTCGACCGGGGCGTACACGAGCCGCAGCCCCAGAATGTCGGCCGGGTTGTACAGGACGACGCCGCGGCCGGTGAGGATCCCGTTGGACAGCAGCTGGAAGCCGAAGATGATCGGGTAGGTGCACCAGAACACCTTGCCGAGCACCACCCGGCTCCGGATCGCGAAGACGTCGATGAGGACGGCGGCGACGACTCCGGTGACGGCGGCCATGGTGTACGTCATGGGCGCCGCCGCGCGGAGAGCCGCAGCAGGGTCTGCCGGGTCGCCTCGAAGCCGAGGATCGCGCAGACGGGCACGACGAGGAAGAACAGCACTTCCTCCAGCGGCAGCCCGCCGGGGAACACGACCCCGACCATCTGCGCCGGGTCGAACGTCCAGTGTCCCGCGCGGATGGCGAGCAGGTCCCAGCCGATGAAGAGGGCGGCGACCGGGGCGATGGTCAGGATGAGCCGCCGCACCTGCCGGAGCACGCCGACCTTCAGCAGCGGCTCGAGCCACAGCGCGCCGAAGAGACAGCCGGCGAGCACCAGCAGGTACGTGAAGCGGAGCACCGTCAGAAGCCCAGGGCCTGCGCGCGGCGCTTGACCTCGGTGGCCCGGTTACCGCGCAGCGCGGCCGCGGGTGTGCCCGGCAGGGTGTCGTCCGGCGTGTACAGCCACCGCAGCGCCTCATCGTCGTTGTACCCAGCGTCGTGCAACACCGTGAGGACGCCGGGCAGGTGCTTCACCACACCGTCGTCGCTGATGAAGTCGGCCGGCACGCGCAGCACACCGTCCTGGCGGACGGCGAGCAGCTTGCGCTCCCGGACGAGCTGGTGCACCCGGTTGACCGGGATGCCGATGCGTTCAGCGACGTCCGGCATGGTCAGCCACTCGGTGGGGCCCACTGGTTGTTCGGTCACAGGGAACACAGTGCCATGTCGCTGGGACGCATACCGACGGAGGGGAACGGCTGTGGGGCTCTGGCTCAAGGTCCACCATGAGGTCACCGGTGCCTGGCGTTCCGCGCGCTACGACGTCTACCGGCAGGTGAGCCGCCGGAAGCTGACGCAGCTGCTGACCGCGGAGACGGCGGAGTTCACCGGGTTCGCCCCGCGGCACCGGGCCGTCCCGCGCCGGGAGCGGCCGCGCCGGGTGGCGGCGACGAGCGGGGTGGCGCTGCTCGTCGCGGGTGGGGCGGCCGGCACGTACCTCGCGGTCGCCGGCAGCCTGACCGCGCTGCGCACCCCGCCGCCGGCGTCGTCGGTGGCGGCCGCGGCGGCGGAGCGGACGGTCACCGTCCCGGAGACCTCCGGCGGCTCGCCGGAGACCCAGAAGGCGTCACCGCGGGCGCAGGTGCGGCGGTCCGCGCCGCCGCCGGTCCTGGCGATCCCCGCCGTGCCGCCGCCGGCGGTGGTCCCGACGACGAAGACGGTGGAGGGCACGCCGTCGCCGTCGGCGAGCCCCAGCCCGAGTGTGACGGCCAGTCCGTCACCGTCCGTATCGACGCCGTCGCCAACTCGCACGACCTCAAAGACCCCGAAACAGGGACAAACCAATGGTGGTATGGCAGGAGGCTGAGGAATCCGGTTCACCAGCCGTACACTCGCAGCCAATGGATACCACGGTCGCCGATCCCCTCCTCGGTGCGCTTGTAGACGGGCGCTACCGCGTTCGCTCCCGTGTCGCCAAGGGCGGCATGGCGACGGTCTACACCGCACTCGACGAGCGGTTAGAGCGCACCGTCGCCCTGAAGATCATCCACCCTGGACAGTCGCACGATCCGAAGTTCGTCAACCGGTTCACCGACGAGGCGAAGACGATCGCGCGGCTCACCCATCCCAACGTCGTCGCGGTGTACGACCAGGGCACCCACCACGGGCTGCCGTATCTGGTCATGGAGTTCGTGCGGGGCCACACGCTGCGCGAGGTGCTCGCCGAGCGCCGCCGCCTGCAGCCGCAGGAGGCCCTCGCGATCATGGAGCAGATGCTCGCCGCGATCGCCGCCGCGCACCGCGCCGGTCTCGTCCACCGCGACGTCAAGCCGGAGAACGTGCTGGTCGCGGAGGCCCCCGGCGACTCGCACAACATCATCGACGGCGTCGTCAAGGTCGCCGACTTCGGCCTGGCCCGCGCGGTCGAGGCCAGCGCCGACGAGACCGGCTCGCATCTCATGGCCACCGTCGCCTACGTCGCGCCGGAGCTCGTCACCGACGGGCACGCCGACCCGCGCACCGACGTGTACTCCGCCGGCATCGTGCTCTTCGAGATGCTGACCGGCCGGGTGCCCTACGAGGCGGACCGTCCGGTCGAGGTCGCGTGGCAGCACGTCGACCGCGACGTGCCGTTCCCCTCGCGGTACGTGCCGGGGCTCCCGCCGGCCATCGACGACCTGGTGACCCGCGCGACCCGCCGCGACCCCGGCGCCCGCCCCACCGACGCGGGCGCGATGCTCGCCGAGGTGCAGGCCGTCCGCGAGAGCATCGGCATGGAGATCGCCACCCGGTCGCGCCCGCTCGCGCAGCCGACGGTGATCGTGCCGCAGGTCGAGTCGGTGCCGCAGACGCAGAACGTGTACCGCACCGGCGCGATGGAGCCGGCCCGGCCGTCGTGGGCGAAGTTGCCCAGCCCTTCCCCCGCGCAGCCGCCCGCCCGCCGGCGCCGCGCCGCCGAGCCCGAGCCGGTCGGGCCCGCCGCCCGGCTGGCGGAGCTGCTCGCCCAGATCAACGCCAACCCGCGGACCCGTCTCGCGGTGATCGCCTCGATGCTGACGCTGGGCCTGCTGGTGGCGATCGGCGGGTACTGGATCGGCGTCGGCCGTTACACGGACGCGCCCGACCTGACGACGATGTCCAGCGACATGGCCGGCCAGCAGGCCAGGGCCGCCGGGTTCAAGGTGAAGTTCGGCCCGCCGAGGTTCGACGCGAAGATCGCCAAGGACAAGGTCCTCGCCCAGGACCCGGCCGCGCACGCGCGGATCCTGGACGGCGGCACGATCACGCTCACGCTGTCGCTCGGCCCCGAGATCCACAAGGTGCCCGACATCGCCGGCAAGGAGTACGACCTCGCCCTCGTCGACATCCAGGCGACCGGGCTGCAGGCGACCCGCGCCGAGAAGTACGACGACGCGGTCCCCGCCGGCTACGTGGTCGAGACCGAGCCGAAGATCGGCACCGAGGTCAAGCCCGGCCAGACGATCAAGATCTTCGTCAGCAAGGGCCCCAACCCGGTGAAGGTGCCGCTCGTCATCGGCAAGAACGTCGAGGATGCCAAGCAGGCCCTCACCAAGGTGAAGATCGCCATCGGCAAGATCGAGCCGGTCGACAGCGACAAGCCCAAGGACGAGGTCGTCTCGCAGAGCATCGGCGACGGCAACAGCGTCACCGACGGCATGGTCATCGACCTGCAGATCTCCAAGGGCCCGGCGCTCGTCACGGTGCCCGAGGTCCGCGGCCAGCAGCTCGACCAGGCCCGCCAGCAGCTGGAGTCGATGGGGCTCGCCGTCGACGTGCAGGGCTTCGGCACGGTCCGGCAGATGGACCCGCAGCCCGGCACGCAGGTGCCGCCGGGCACACGCATCCGCCTGCTCGCGTACTTCTAAGTGGCGTCCTCGGTACAGGTGACGGCTGAGACACCGGTCGGCGGGCACGCGCTCGTCGCCGGTGGCCTGGCCAAGGCGTCGCAGCGCTACATCGAGCAGACCGGCGCGACCGCCGTGCAGATCTACGTGTCCAACCCGCGCGGCTGGGCACTCGCCGAGGGCGACCCGGCCCAGGACGCGGCGTTCCTCGCCGGCTGCGGCGACCGGGGCGTGTCCGCATACATCCACGCCGCGCTGCTGGTCAACCTCGGCTCCCCGACCGAGGCGACCGTCGAGCGCTCCGTCGCCACCCTCGAGCACGCCCTGCGCCGCGGCAAGGCGATCGGCGCGCGGGGCGTGGTGTTCCACGCCGGGTCGGCCGTCGACGCCGTCCACGCGGAGAAGGCTTTGGATGTCGTACGAGAGGTGCTCCGGCCACTCCTCGACCGCGCCGTCCTGGAGGGCTGGCCGCCGCTGCTGGTCGAGCCGAGCGCCGGAGGGGGCCGGTCGCTGGCGTCCAGGGTCGAGCACCTGGAGGCGTACCTGACCGCCGTGGACCACCACCCGCAGCTCGGCGTCTGCTTCGACACCTGCCACGCCTGGGCCGCAGGCCACGACCTGGCCTCCCCGGGCGGCATGACCGCCACGCTCGACACCCTGGTCAAGGCGGCCGGCCCGGGCCGGCTGCGCCTGATCCACGCCAACGACTCCAAAGACGCCTGCGGCTCCACCCGCGACCGCCACGAGTCACTGGGCAAGGGCACGATCGGCCCGGCGGCGTTCGCGGAGCTGGTCCGCCACCCGGCCGCGGCCGGCGTCCCCCTCATCGTCGAAACCCCCAGCGGCGACCTGTCCGCCGACCACGCCGCCGACATCGCCCTGCTCCGCGCCGCCTTCTGACCCTGCCGCTACAGCAGGTAAAATTACGGAGGGCAATCGCACGACTCCGCGTTTGAAGGTCAATTAGTAGGCGTGATGTAGGGTGCAATAGACCGGCACGCACCGCCGACCAGGTCCGCTATCCGGCGCCGTGCCTGTCATGCGAGTCGCCGCTGTGGCCCGCAGGACCGAAGCCGCCCAACCCGCCTCCCGCACGCGCCCGCGCACACGGAACCCGCCTCGGCGGCAGGCGCGTCCGGCAGGAGCGCGTCCGGGCGGGGTGGCGGGCTCGGTGGGCGCCGGCGGGTGGTGCTGCATGTGTGCTGGACCGCAGACGGCAAGATCGCGTGCCCGCAAGCGCGCGAACCTGCCGGCCGGCAAGCTCCCTCGCCACGCGCGGACGGTGCTGTTTCGCCACGTGCGATTCAGCGGGAACGGGGGTCAGGTCAGAGGCTCGCCGCTCGGGGACAGACCCGGGGCGTCACGACCACGGCACAGAACCGAGGCGTCGCGACCACGGCACAGAACCGAGGCGTCGCGACCACGGCACCGCCCAGCGTTGTGCTCACCAAACCTGCTGGGCATCGCTGAACGGCGGCGAACCTAGGTGCAGCCGAGGTCGCGCCGGTCGGGGCGGAAGACGACCTCGAGCTCGTACCGTGGTGAGTCACTCGATCCATGCAGCGTGAACCGGACCCGCTGGCCGTCGAACCGGCGGTCGGCGCAGAGCAGGACGGCCAGGTCGTCGGTCGCGACGGTCCATCCGCCCTCTTCGAGGAGACCGCGGTAGTACGCGACCACCGCGTCCTGGGGGAGGGACGAGTCCGAGCCGATCATGGTCGACGCGATGCCCCAGTCTTCGCTGTCGCGCTGGCACGGCGCCGCGTGATAGTCGCCCGTGCGGGTCAGGCCGGGCGGAGGCTGGTGAGGACCGGGTCGGCCGCGAGCTGTTCGGTGAGCCGCCGGTCGTGTTCAGTGCACTCGGGGGTGGACGACGACAGCATCGGCGACACGGACATCCACGCAGCCGTCACCGTCGCCGCCGCGATGACAGCGGTCGTCACCGCGGCGGCGACAGCCCATCGCAGCCGTCGCGCCGGCCGTTCGGCCTCGTCCGTGGGGTCCCACACCTGGACATCATCGAGCGCGACCGGCAAACCCGGGCAAACCGCGCCGAGCCGGCGATGGCCGGCCCACGGCTCGGAGCTCAAGCCCGGCGGCGAACCCGCAGCGATCAGGACTCGAACCCGGCGGCGACCCGCGGTGATCAGGAAAGGCCGGGCGGGGAAGGTCAGGTCAGGAGTTTCGTCAGGACCGCGGCGGCGGTGGAGACGGCGTCGTCGGTGAGGTCGAGGTGGGTGGTGAGGCGGACCGTCCGCGGGCCGAACGGTGACACCAGCACGCCCTGCTCGGCGGCCGCCGCCGTCAGCTGTGCCGCGTCCAGCGGCGCCGCGCGCAGGTCCAGCATGACCAGGTTGGTCTCGACGCGGGCGGGGTCGGCGGCGCCGGTCGGGGCGAGCGCCGCCGCCAGGTGCCGCGCCTTGGCGTGGTCGTCGGCGAGGCGGTCGATGTGGTGGCGGAGGGCGTACAGGCCGCCGGCGGCGAGGATGCCGGCCTGCCGCATGCCGCCGCCGAGGCGTTTGCGGATCAGGCGGGCCTCGGCGATGCGGGCGGTGGAGGCGATCACCAGGGAGCCGACGGGCGCGCCGAGGCCCTTGGAGAGGCAGACGGAGAGGGTGTCGAAGAGCTGCCCGTACGTCGCCAGGGGGACGCCGGTGGCGACGTGCGCGTGCCAGATGCGGGCGCCGTCGCAGTGCAGCAGCAGGCCGGCGTCGTCGCAGACGGTGCGCAGCGCCTGCAGGGTCTCCAGCGGGATGACGGTGCCGCCGCCGCGGTTGTGGGTCTGCTCGACGGCGATCGCGCTGGTGGCGACGGTGTAGCCGCCGGCCGGACGGATCATTCCGGCGACCGTGGCCACGTCGAGAGCACCGCCGGCGAAGGGCCACGTGCGGGTGGAGATGCCGCCGTACGCGGCGGCGGCGCCCATCTCGTAGGTGACGACGTGCGCGTCGGCGTCGCAGAGCAGCTCGCCGGCGCGCGGGACGACGAGCTGCAGGGCGATCTGGTTGGCCATGCAGCCGGACGGCGTGAAGAGGGCCGCCTCGTGGCCGAAGAGGGACGCGGCGTAGGACTGCAGCTCGTGCAGCGTCGGGTCCTCGTCGAACACGTCGTCCCCGACCGGCGCCTCGGCCATCGCGAGACGCATGGCAGGCGTCGGCCGGGTGACGGTGTCCGAACGAAGATCCGCTAACACATCAGCCACGCAGCATCTCCGCGACGAGGAACGCCAGCTCCAGGGACTGCTGCGTGTTGAGGCGCGGGTCGCAGGCGGTCTCATACCGGCCGGGGAGGTCCTCGTCGACGATCGCCTGGGCGCCACCGAGGCACTCGGTGACGTCCTCGCCGGTCAGCTCGACGTGCAGGCCGCCCGGGTGGGTCTCCAGCTCGCGGTGGACCTCGAAGTAGCCGAGGACCTCGTCGACGATGCGGTCGAAGTGCCGGGTCTTGTACCCGTTGGACGACTCGTGGGTGTTGCCGTGCATGGGGTCGCACTGCCAGACGACGCGGCAGCCGGCCGCGGTGACCTTCTCCACGATCGGCGGGAGCGCGTCGCGGACCTTGTTGCTGCCCATGCGGGCGACGAACGTGAGCCGGCCCGGGATGTTGTCGGGGTTGAGCTTCTCGAACAGTTCGAGGGCCTGCTCGGGGGCGGTGGTGGGGCCGAGCTTGACGCCGATCGGGTTGGCGATGCGCGACATGAAGTCGACGTGGGCGCCGTCGATCTGGCGGGTGCGCTCGCCGATCCACAGGAAGTGCCCGGACAGCCCGTACGGCCGGCCGCCGGCGATCCGGGCGAGCGGCCGCTCGTATTCCAGGGCGAGGGCCTCGTGCGAGCAGTACAGGGTGACGGTGCGCAGCGCCTCGTCGTCGTTGACGCCGCAGGCCTGCATGAAGCGCAGCGCGCGGTCGATCTCGCGGGCGATCGCCTCGTAGCGCTGGCCGGCGGGCGAGGTGACGACGAAGCCCTTGTTCCAGTCGTGGACGGCGTGCAGGTCGCCCATGCCGCCGCCGAGGTACGCGCGGAGCATGTTCATGGCGCTGGACGAGTTGGCGTAGGCGCGGATCATCCGCTGCGGGTCGGCGATGCGGGCCTCAGGGTCCTGGTCCAACGAGTTGATCATGTCGCCGCGGTACGCCGGAAGCCCCAGCGAATCGAGGGCCGCGGAGCGCGGCTTGGTGAACTGGCCGGCGACCCGGCCGAGCTTGATCACGGGCAGGGACGCGCCGTAGGTGAGCACGACCGCCATCTGCAGCAGGGTGCGGGCGTTGCCCAGAACGTGCGCCTCGGTGTTGTCGGCGAACGTCTCGGCGCAGTCGCCGCCCTGCAGCATGAACGCCTTGCCGTCGGCGACGAGGGCGAGCCGCTCGCGGAGCTGGTCGACCTCGTAGGGCGCGACGATCGGCGGCACCGACGCCAGCAGCTGGCCGACCTCGTCAACCGCCGCCTGGTCGGGCCACGGCGGGGTCTGCGCACGGGGCAGGGCGCGCCAGTGGTCGAGACCGAACTCGTCGTCCTCGGAGTTGCCCGCGACGGCCACTCGGGAGATCTCGGGACCGGGGTATGTGAAGTGGTGCCACTCCTGCCGCATACGCAAAAGCCTACCGACCCCTCGGCCCGGACGGGTGTCGCCATCCCGCCCGGTCCCGGAGTACGGAACACACGGACCCGGACCACGCAACACGCGGACCCGGACCACGGAACACGCGGACCCGGACCACGGAACACGCGGACCGGACCACGGAACACGTGGGCCGGGCGCACGGAGCACGTGGGCCGGGGCGCACGGAACGCGTGCGCCCGGTCCGCGGGAACTGAGACGCAGCCCACGGTGCCGGCGCCGCGAGTCACATGTTGATCATGTGGCCGGCCAGACCGTGGATCGCTTCCTTGACGGCCTCGCCGAGGGTCGGGTGGGCGTGGACGTTGCGGGCGACCTCGTGCACCGTCAGGTCCCACTGCTGCGCCAGGGTCAGCTCCGGCAGCAGCTCGGTGACCTCCGGCCCGATGAGGTGCGCGCCGAGCAGTTCGCCGTACTTGCCGTCGCTGATGATCTTCACGAAGCCGGTCGCGTCGCCGAGGCCGTGCGCCTTGCCGTTGGCGGTGTACGGGAACTTGACGACCTTCACGTCGAAGCCCTTCTCGCGGGCCTGCGCCTCGGTCCAGCCGAAGCTGGCGATCTGCGGCTGGCAGTACGTCGCGCGGGGGATCATGACGTAGTCGAGCTCCATCGTCTCCGCGCCGGCGATCGTCTCCGCGGCGATGATGCCCATCGACTCGGCGGCGTGCGCGAGCATCAGCTTCGCGGTGACGTCGCCGATGGCGTAGATGTGCGGCACGTTGGTGCGCAGCCGCCCGTCGACGGCGATCGCCCCGCGCTCGGTCAGCGCCACGCCGGTCTTCTCCAGCCCGTACCCCTCGACGCGGGGCTGGAAGCCGATCGCCTGCAGCAGCTTGTCCGCCTCGAGCACCTGCGCGGCGCCGTCCTTGCCGACGACCTCGACGCTCACACCGTCGGCGGTCCCGGCGACGGCGGAGACCCGCGTCGAGGTCAGCACCTGGATACCGAGGCGCTTGTACCGCTTCGCCAGCTCGGCGGACACCTCGGCGTCCTCCAGCGGGACGAGCCGGTCGAGGAACTCGACGATGGTGACCTTCACCCCGTAGTTGTGCAGCACGTAGGCGAACTCGACCCCGATCGCGCCGGCCCCGGCGATGATGATCGACGACGGCAGCTCCTCGGACAGGATCTGCTCCTCGTACGTGACGACCTTGTCGGACAGCGACGTGCCGGGCAGCAGCCGGGTGGTCGCACCGGTGGCGATGATCGCGTTGGCGAACGTCACCGTGTCGTCGCCGACCCGCAGGGTGTGGTCGTCGAGGAAGACGCCGCGGCCGTGGTACTGGCGGATCTCGTTCTTCTTCATGAGGTAGTGCACGCCCTTGACCCGGCCGTCGGCGACCTTGCGGCTGCGCTGGAACGCCGCACCGTAGTCGAAGGTCACCGAGCCCTGGATGCCGAACGTCTTGGCCTCGGCGGTGAAGATGTGCGCCAGCTCCGCGTTGCGCAGCAGCGCCTTGCTGGGGATGCAGCCGACGTTGAGGCAGACGCCGCCCCAGTACTTGTCCTCGACGATCGCGGTGCGCAGGCCGAGCTGCGCGGCGCGCACGGCGGCGGTGTAGCCACCGGGGCCCGCGCCGAGGACTACAACATCGAAGTTGTCGCTCATAACCAGTCCTTGCGTTTGAAGGTGACGTACAGCCCCACGGACAGCACCACGATCAGCACGGCGGAGGTCACGAACCCGGCGTGGTGCTCGTATCCCGGAAAAGGCAGATTCTGCCCGTAGTAACCCGTAACAGCCGTGGGTACCGCGATGATGGCCGCCCAGCTGGTGACCTTCTTCATGATGTTGTTCATCCGGTTGCCCTGGACCGCGAGGTTCGACTCCAGGATGGTCGCGACGAAGTCGCGCAGCCCCTCCGTCCACTCCGTGACCCTCAGCACATGGTCGTACAGGTCCTGGTAATAGGGGGCGATCTCCTCGTCGACGAGCTTGGCGCGGGTCAGGCCGTTGACCACCTCGCGCATCGGCAGCACGACCTTGCGCAGGTGGCTGAGGCTGCGCCGGAGCCGGAAGCTGCGCTGCTGCACCTGCCGGACCGCCTGCGGGGTCTCCTCGAAGAGCGTGTCCTCGAGGGCCTCCAGGGCGTCGTCGAGCGCCTGCACCGCGTCGAAGTGCCCGTCGACGACGACGTCGAGCAGCCCGTGCAGGAGGTACGCCACGCCGTGCCGGGCCAGCTCGGACGTCGCGTCCCAGCGGCGTACCGCGGCGTCCATGTCGAACCCGTCGCCGTGCACGGTGATCAACGCCCGGGCGGTGATGAACGCCGACACCGGGCACACCGTCAGCTCGCCGCCGTCGCCCTCGAAGCTCGCCTGGTACGCGCTGAGGAACAGGTGCCCGTGGTAGTGGCTCAGCTTCGGCCGTTCCCGGGGCGACGACGCGTCCTCGATCGCCAGTTGGTGCAGGCCGAACTCCTCCTGCACCCGCTCGTACACCTGCGGCGACGGCGACACGAGATCCAGCCATACCACCGTGTCCTCGGCGGCGAGGTGCTCCGAGATATCGTCGAGCGGGAAATCCTCGGCCACCAGGTCACCGTTGCGGTAGAGCCGCGTTCGCGCCATGCCGTCATCCAACCAGAAGGAGGCAGGCGTGGCAGCGTTCATCGAGGCGACGCAGGTCCGGCCCGCCGGCGACGGCTTCGACGCCGAGCTCGATCCACTGTGGACCGTCGGCGGCAAGCCCAACGGCGGCTACCTCCTGGCGATCCTGGCCCGCGCCGCGGTCGAGGCCGCCGGCACGCACCCCGACCCGCTGTCGGCGAGCGCGGTGTACCTGTCGCCGCCGGACCCGGGCCCGGCCACCGTCACCGTCGAGGTGCTGCGCACCGGCCGCACCGCGAGCCAGGTCCGGTCGCGGCTGTGGCAGAAGGACCGCGCGTGCGTCGAGGCGCTGTTCACCCTCGGCACCCTGGCGGCGGCCGGCGAGCCGCGCTGGGTCGACGCGCAGCCGCCACCGGTCGCCGCCGAGCAGGGCCTGTTCCCGACGCCGTCGGAGGCGCCGGGCACGGGGCTGCGCATCGACATGCTGGACCAGTTCGAGCAGCGCATCGACTGGCAGGCGGTCGGTGACCCGCCCGGCGAGCTGCGCGGCTGGCTGCGGCTGCCGGACGGCGCGGCGTGGGACCCGGTGTCGCTGCTGTTCGCCGCGGACGCGTTCCCGCCGGCGACGTTCACCCTCGGCAGCCACGGATGGACCCCGACGCTGGAGCTCACCGTGTACGTGCGGGCGGTCCCCTCCCCCGGTCCGCTGCGGGTCCGCCAGCGGGCCCGGCTGCTCACCGAGAGCCTCGTCGACCAGGTCTGCGAGATCTGGGACGCGCGGGACCGGGTCGTCGCGCAGGCGACCCAGCTCGCCGCGTACCGGATGCCGGCCGCGTGAACGTCAATGCCCGCCGCGTGAACGTCATGCCGGCACCGTGAACATCGCGCCGGCACCATGACGTCGCGCCCCGCACCGGACGGTACCGAGATCGCGATCCTCGCCGACGACACCGCCGACCCGCGGCACGTCGCGGCCGAC
>NZ_JBFAJA010000120.1:0-35048 GCF_040654975.1 Dactylosporangium sp. NPDC050588
CCGGGTGCTTCCGGTCCGGGTGCTTCCGGTCCGGGTGCTTCCGGTCCGGGTGCTTCCGGTCCGGGTGCTTCCGGTCCGGGTGCTTCCGGTCCGGGTGCTTCCGGTCCGGGCGCTTCAGCGCGTGAGCGGCTCGTGTCCGGCCGCCTGCCCCGTCGTCGCGGCCCCGTTCCCTTGGTCTGTGCCGCCGGGCATCAGCTGTCTTCGACCTTGTAGAGCACGACGTCGCCCTGCTCCGTGCGGGTCAGGCCGAGCCCGTCGATCGGTGCGTCGATGGCGCGCTCATACGCGCTGCCGAGGGCCTGGCTGCGCACCACGACGACCGTGCGGATGTGCCGCTCACGCAGCAGTGCCACCGTCTGCTCGTCGGGGAACTGCTGCATCGTCTGCCGCAACTCCTGCTGGTCCATCGGCGTGAAGCCGCTGCCGCCGTTGACGATCTTCGGAAACCCGTCGGTGCTCCACAGCATGACGTTCATGTCGAAGAGCTCGTGGCTGGGCAGCACCATCAGCGGCCCCTGCACCGAGCTCATCGCGATCGGTGTGGTGGGCACCACCGGGTGCGGCGTGTCGTGAGCGCCCTCGAACAGCACCAGCATGACGGGGATCAGGGTCGCCAGCCGCGGCAGGAACCCGGCCCGGTCACCCGGCTCCGACTGGGTCCGGTCGGCGAACAGCTCCACCGCCCGCTCCGCGAACGCGCTCACCGCTCCCGCCGCGAGCAGCCCCAGGAACAGCGTCGTCCACACCACCAGACGCCCCGACGTGCGGATGCCGTCGAAGCCCGGCAGCGCCCGGTACAGCGCCAGGTAGCCGAACTCGCCCTTGCCGGGGCCGTGCGTCCCCATCGCGAGCGCCACCGTGCCGAGGACGCCGACCAGCATCCAGACGCGGTGCTTGAGCCGCCAGGTGGAGACGAACAGTCCGGCGAACGCCAGGCCGTACAGGAAGAAGCCCGGCAGCAGCGCCATCTCCGGCGCCCAGGTCAGCGTGCCGCGGGCGTCGGCATACGCCTCACCCCACAGCCACGACTCCGGCGGCGCGATGAAGAACCCCTTCAGCGGCGGCGAGAACAGCCCGACGAGCTCCTCGCTGCGCCGCGCATACGGGTATTCCTTCAGCACCTGCAGGTACGGGTACGCCATGAGTCCGCCGACCGCCGCGAAGATCGCCCCGCCGCCGAGGTTGGCGAAGAACAGCTTCCAGCCGAACGGGCGCGTCACGCCCCACTTGCGCACGTGCCGGTAGCCCCAGGAGACCGCCGTGGCGAGCACGGCCAGCAGCAGTGCGTACACGAACGGGATGCCGATGCCGAAGCCCAGGCTGATCTGCCATGAGGCGACGAGCCAGCCCGCGAGGACCCAGCCCCATCGCCGCTTGTCCGGCTGGTAGCCGTCGCGCAGCGAGAACCCGTGGCCGCGGGCGAGCATGGCCAGCGCCAGCGCGATCCCGCCGATCGACAGCACGTGCAGGTGGCCCGCCTGCCCCAGCCGGTACGGCGCGTAGGCGAACGCGGCACCGGCCACCACCGCACCGGTCGGCCGCGCACCCAGCTGCCGGGCCAGCACGTACGCCCCGAAGAACGCCAGGGCGAAGATGAGGACGTACATGATGTTGTACCGGACGAGCGCCGCCACCGGCCCGCTGCCGAGCATGCCGGCGGGCGCATAGCCGAGCAGCGTGTCCGAGAACGCGTAGCTGTAGTTCGAGGGGAAGAACGCGTTGGCGTTCCACAGCTGCGCCGGGTTGGTGGTGAGGATGTGCCCGGCCCACGACATCTGCCAGGCCTGCAGCGTCGGGTCGGCGGTGTCCTGCGGGATCGTCGTGCCCGGCTCCCGCAGCGTCGGCCAGGTCATGACGGCGGCGAGCAGCACCGAGCCCACGGCCGCCATCGTCCACTCGTGCCCGAGGAACTCCCCGACCGCGTTGCCGATGCGCGCCGCCACCCTGCGGGCCTTGCCGGGCTCCTGGTCGGGGACGGGCGCGAACGATCCGAACGGGTCCGCCTTGACGAGACTGACCCGCTCACCGCCCTGAGCGGCGGCGCCGTCCGCCTTGCCCGTTTCTCCAGCGGTCGTCTCGGCCCCGGCCTTCGCCGCACCATCCTTGGCGCCGGTGGCCGTGGCGCTCCCGGCCTTCGCCGCGCCGTCCTTTGCGCTGCCGGATTCTCCAGCGGCCGTGTCGGCCTCGGCCTTCGCGGCGCCATCCTCGGCGTTGCGCGCTTCAGCGGTGGTCGGGTCGCCCTGTGCGGCGCCGCCTTCCGCGCCGGCCGCCGATTGCTTCGTGTCGCCGGACGCCTGGGTCGCACCGCCGGTCTTCGCTTTGCCGTTGGCCGCCCTGGCGCCGCGCGCCGCCTGCTTGGCGCCGCCCGCTGCGGACTTCCCGCCTCCCGCCCCCGCATCGTCCGCTGCGGACTTCGCGCCTCCCACCCCCGCATCGCCCGCTGCAGCCTTCGCGCCTCCCGCCGCCACATCGCTTGCTGCGGCTGTGGCGTCTTCCGCCTCCGCATCGTCTGCCGCGGTTGTGGCGTCTTCCGCCGGCGCGTCGGCTGCCGACGCTGCGGTGCCGGTCGCGGCGCCGGCGGCCGCGGGCGGCGTGTCCGCCGCTGCTGGCTTGCCGTTGCCCGGCGCGGGCTCCCTCGAGGTCAAGGCCCCCGGGTCCCCGGGCTCGGCGGCCGAGGGTCCCGTTTCCGGGTCCTTCTCGGTCTCGGACACGTTGCTCACGCCAGCCGCTCCCGCAGGTAGGTGATGTCGGCGGTCTGCCCCTCAGTGCCACCGGGCGTCTCGACCAGCGCCGGCGCGCCGGCGGACCGGATCACCGAGACGATCAGCTCGGGGTCGATCTCGCCGGCAGTGAGGTTGTCGTGCCGGTCGCGGCCGGAGTCGAAGCCGTCGCGGGAGTTGTTGGCGTGGATGAGGTCGATCCGGCCGGTGATCGCCTTGACCCGGTCGACGATGTCGAGCAGGTCCTCGCCGCCCGCGTGGGCGTGGCAGGTGTCCAGGCAGAACCCGACCTCATACTCGCCGATCGCGTCCCACAGCCGGGCCAGCGCGTCGAAGCGCCGGGCGCAGGCGTTGTCGCCGCCGGCGGTGTTCTCGATCAGGATCGGGGTGGCGAAGCCGCCCTCCTCAGCCGCGAACGCGAACGTCTTCCGCCAGTTGTCGAACCCGGCGTCGCGCCCTTCCGCCTTCTCGACGTGCCCGCCGTGCACGATCAGCCCCTTGGCCCCGACCTTCGCCGCCGCCGACGCGTGGCGGAAGAGCAGCTTGCGGCTGGGGATGCGGATTCTGTTGTTGGACGACGCGACGTTGATCCGATAGGGCGCGTGGATGTAGACGTCGACGTCGGAGGCGATGAGTGCCTCGGCGTCGGGGCGGTCTTTGGGATCGATCCAGGCCTGCGGGTCGGTCAGGAAGAACTGGACCAGGTCAGCGCCGCGCGCCGCGGCCTCGGCCAGTGGCTCCGCGGGGTCGACGTGAGCACCGATTCGCATGCCGCAGAGCCTACGACGTGGGACCGACAGTTTGCGCGACCCCGGGGCCCGGCCTCGGTGGCAACCCGACCGAAGGGTCCGGAATAGCAGGGTTCCGTCACCGTCCTGTCGGCCGCGTCGTTACGCAACTAGGTCGCCCGTGATCGCGCGACCTCGATGGAACCGCATCTGATCAATCCTCAACCCTGGATGGCTACCTTGTCTGGACACCGACCGGCACTCCGCGTGGCGGCAGCCGCCGCCGCGCTGTTCGCCGCGGCCCTGACCGTGGGCGCCAGCCCCGTGCACGCCGCACCCTCCACCCCGACCGTCGAGTTCAGCGGCGGGAGCGTGTTGAGCCTGCTGGTGTGCAAGTCGGAGCCCAGCACCGGCAGCGTCTCGGTGCCCGCCGAGTCGCGGATCAACTTCGTCAACCGGCTCGGCCAGGGCGCGACCCTCAAGGTCGACGGCAAGCCGGTCTCGACGGTGCAGCCCAACCAGGCGGTGCCGGTCGTCTTCAAGAAGGGCCCGGTCAACGTCGCCATGACCTTCTCCTGCGGCGTCGGCGTGGTCGAACAGTTCAAGGAGGTCTCCGTCGGGGTCACCGCGCCGCCCGTCGCGCCCGCCGCCAACCCCGGCGCGGGCCAGGGTGGTCAGGCCGGCCGGCCGTCCTCCTCCGAAGGCCCGGCCGGTGCCGCCGCCGACGCGGCGAACAAGGCCATCACGGGCACACGCTCGACCCGGAAGCCGTCGACGAACGCCTCGAGCTCCACCGGTGAGGGCACCGAGCCGGTCGACCCGTCGCTGCTCGGCCCGGACGCGACCGCGTCGCCCGCGCCGGCTGCCGCCGCGAACCCGAGTGCGTCGACGGACGAGCGGGTATACGTGGAGCAGCCCGTCGCCGCGACCGGCCCGGCCACCAACGCCCCGACGGGTCTGCTGGCGCTTGTCGCGACGGTCTGCGTGGTCGGTGTTGGAATCGCCGCAATTCGGGCTATTATTGCGCAGCGGTCATCACGCGCTAGCTACGCGTAAGGTACAATTAGGTAGCTCCGCGGGGCGCCGTCATCCAACGCACCGGTGTGGTCGTTCCTCCCCAGGTCCCACCCAGAGAAGCGGATGACGCGCCCCGCGGTCTTTCTGTGTACACGCACCGTGTACTCTTGCTCGGTCTGCCGTCCATCGGACGGCAGACGACGCACGACCTCCTGCCGCGGATGGACCGCGGCCGCTTAGCCCGTAGGAGGTGAGAACGTCTTGCGTCATTACGAAATCATGGTGATCCTCGATGGAAGTCTCGAGGAGCGCACCGTCGCACCGTCGCTCGACACGTATCTGAACGTGATCCGGACGTCGGGTGGCTCGGTGGAGAAGCTCGACGTGTGGGGCCGCCGGCGCCTCTCGTACGAGATCAACAAGAAGACCGAGGGCATCTACGCCGTCATCGACCTCCAGGCATCGCCGGAGTCGGTGGCAGAGCTGGACCGTCAGCTGCGGCTCAACGAGTCCGTGCTGCGCACCAAGGTCATCCGGCCCGAGGTCCGCTAAGCGGATCCCGGGCGAGATCGACCTGCTTCGCCCGCCACACGTCACCGGGAATTGTCATACCCCTGTGACAAGGTGGGCCATACCCCAGTGCGCGAGGAGTTGACTCGATATGGCAGCAGGAGACACCACGATCACGGTCATCGGCAACCTGACCGACGACCCCGAGTTGCGCTTCACTCCGTCTGGTGCGGCTGTGGCCAAGTTCCGGGTGGCATCCACGCCCCGGTTCCTGGACAAGAACACCAACGAGTGGAAGGACGGCGAATCGCTGTTCCTGTCCTGCACGGTGTGGCGCCAGGCGGCTGAGAACGTCGCCGAGTCGCTGCAGCGTGGAACCCGCGTGATCGTCTCCGGTCGCCTGAAGCAGCGGAGTTACGAGACTCGCGAGGGCGAGAAGCGCACCGTCATCGAGCTTGAGGTCGACGAGATCGGCCCCTCGCTGCGCAACGCGACTGCCAAGGTGCAGAAGATGCAGCGCTCCGGTGGCAGTGGCGGCTTCGGCGCTTCTGGTGGTGGCGGCGGCAACAGCGGTGGCGGCGGGTTCAGCGATGACCCGTGGGCCAGCGCGGCGCCGGCGAACGCCTCCAGTGGTGGCGGCAGGTCGAATTCATCCTTCGACGACGAGCCCCCGTTCTAATGGCATCAGGAGCAAGAGCAATGGCGAAGGCTGCGGCCCTGCGCAAACCGAAGAAGAAGGTGAACCCTCTCGACAAGGAGGGCATCGCCTACATCGACTACAAGGACACCGCGCTGCTGCGGAAGTTCATCTCCGACCGCGGCAAGATCCGCGCTCGGCGGGTGACCGGCGTGACCGCTCAGCAGCAGCGGCAGATCGCGCGTGCCGTCAAGAACGCGCGCGAGATGGCGCTGCTCCCCTACACCGCGACTGCGCGATAAGGGGAGGCTGACATGAAGATCATCCTGAAGCAGGAGGTCTCCGGTCTCGGGACCCCCGGCGACGTGGTTGAGGTCAAGGACGGCTACGGGCGTAACTACCTGCTCCCGCAGGGCTACGCGATCCCGTGGACCAAGGGTGGCGAGAAGCAGATCGCGACCATCAAGCGCGCCCGTGGGGCTCGCGAGATCCGCGACCTGGGCCACGCCAACGAGGTCAAGGCCCAGCTGGAGAACCTGACCGTCAAGCTGGCCGTCCGCGCCGGCGAAGGCGGCCGCCTCTACGGCTCGGTCACCCCGGCCGAGGTCGTCGACGCCGTCCAGAAGGCCGGCGGTCCGGCCCTCGACAAGCGTCGCCTCGAGCTGCCCGGCCACGTGAAGTCGGTCGGTGACTACAAGGTGCAGATCAAGCTGCACCCCGAGGTCGCCGCCAGCTTCACGCTGAAGGTCACGGCCGCCAAGTAACACCACGCGGCAACACGAAGGGGCCCGTCCGGCAGGACGGGCCCCTTCGCTGTCCCCCTACCGGTAGAGCTTCGTCGCCGCCCGGATCACCTCGGCGAGCTCCGCGACCTGCTTGTCCCCCTCGGACAGGCCCTCGGCGAGCCGCAGCAGGTCGTCGAGCCGGACCTCCCCGGCGTACTGGCTGGACCGCAGCACCTCGGCGAAGTAGGCCGCCGTGTAGCAGACCTGCAGCCGCGGCCCCGCCTCCGTGAACGCACGGTCCAGGGACGCCACCGTCACCGACACGTTCTGCTCGCTGGGCTCCCGCGTCCGCGGGTCCTGCCAGCGCACCCGCACGTCCGCCAGGTGCCCCTCCGCACCCTCGCGGAGATGCAGCGCGTACAGCGCCGTCACCGCATGACCGGGGCCGACCTCGCCACCGTCGACCCGGTCGTTGCGGAACGCCGACGCCGAGAGGGTGCGGTTCTCGTAGCCGATCAGCCGGTACGACACGACCGCCGCCGGATCGAACTCGACCTGCGCCTTCGCGTCCAGCGCCCGCACCGACAACGTCGCCGGGAGCTGCTCCACGAAGACCTTGTTCGCCTCGGCGGTGCTGCTGACGTAGACGACATAGCCGTCGCCCTTGTCGGCGAGCTCCTCCATGAACTTGTCGCCGTAGTCGCTGCCGACGCCGACGCCCATCATCGTGATCTGCTTCGCCGCCGCCTCCTGCACCTCGCGGACCAGGGGCGCGGCGCTCGTCGTGCCGACGTTCGGAAGACCGTCGGAGAGCAGGATGACCCGGTTGGTCGCACCCTCCCGGAAGCTCTTGCGCGCCGTCTCGTAGCCGAGCCGCAGCCCCGACTGCAGGTTCGTGCTGCCCGCCACCCGCAGCCGGTCGATCGCCCCGTGCAGCGCCGAGCGGTCCCGGACCGGCGTCATCTGTCGCAGCACGTCCGCGTCGTCGGAGTAGGCGACCAGCGCCACCGAGTCCGTGGTGCGCAACTGGTCCACCAGCGTGTGCAGCCCGCTCTTGACCAGGTCGAGCTTGCCCGGCTCAGCCATCGAACCGGACACGTCCACGACGAACGTCAACGACGCGTCGAGGCGTTGCCCCTCCGGCTCGGCTCTCGTCTGCAGCCCCACCCGCAGCAACCGGGCCGTGTCACCGGAGTTACCGTGCGTCTTCGGCAGCCGGGTGCCGTCCGTGGCAACCGCGAACCCGTCGCCGGACGGCTGCCGGTACCCCTGCTGGAACGAATTCACGAACTCCTCGGGCCGGATCGTGCCCGCCGCCGGACGCTGCCCCGCCAGCAGCTGGCGCTTCGCGTAGCCGTAGGACGCGGTGTCCACGTCGACCGCGAACGTCGACACCGGCTGGCTCGACGCCGCCTGCTCGCCGGGCGCCTCGTCGCCCGCGCCGCCGGTGATCGCCGGACCGGGCTGGCCGCCCTGCGGGTTCATCGTCCCCGCCGGGGCCTTCTCGTAGCTGGCGCTGTCGCTCTTCCCGTCTGCACCGCACGCCGTCAGGCACAACGCGGCGATCACGGCCACGGCGGCGGCGCGGAACTGACTGACCATGGAAGCCTCCCTGAAAGGTGTTTGGCCAGTCAGACGACGACCCACCTCCGAGCGGCTCCGAGCGTAACCGGACAGAGACCCAAGCGTGAGCATCGGTGATCGGCTCGCAAGGATGCTGTGACCCGTCGAAGGGAACCGATCCGCTTGGCACTGCGTCCGGCGTCACCCTCCGGTAGAGCAGCCGCCATCATCCGTCCAGTCGGCGGCCACGTCACTCGATCGGGGCGACTATTTTTCACACACAGGCTGTGGATTGTGTACGCCCAGCTCAGAGCCTGTTTGAGGATCCTGGCGGCGAAGTTTTCCACAGGCCTGTGCACAGCTGATCCCCCGTTTGTGGATGACGGTCCACAGGTTGTCCGCAGGGTTGTCCACCGGCTAGTTTTGACGAACGCCAGTCGCTCCATACCGTTGCGCGGGGCGCTCCACGTCTTCCGAGGCGCGCCGCGAGGTTTTGTCATACCCGCGAGGTCTACTGATGCGTGGGGGTATGACGTTGGAGGGGCGAGTGTCGATCACCGAAGACAGGCGAAGCGATCCATGGGACGACGCGACCCCGGCCGAGTCGCGCCGGCGACCGCCCAAGGACCAGGACCAGGGATCTGAGCGACCCTCCGGCGGCGCCGAGACCTTCGAGCGCACCCCGCCGCAGGACGTCGCCGCCGAGCAGAGCGTCCTCGGCGGCATGTTGCTGTCCAAGGACGCCATCGCCGACGTCGTCGAGATCCTCAAGTCCCACGACTTCTACCGGCCCAACCACACCGTCGTCTTCGACGCGATCCTCGACCTGTATGGCCGCGGCGAGCCCGCCGACGCCGTCACCGTCGCCGCGGCCCTGACCGACGCGGGCGAGATCGCCAAGGTCGGCGGCGCCGCATACCTCCACACCCTCATGGCGGCCGTGCCCACCGCCGCCAACGCCTCCTACTACGCCCGCATCGTCGCCGAGCGCGCCGTCCTGCGCCGCGTCATCGAGGCCGGCACCCGCATCGTCCAGCTCGGCTACGGCTCCGCCGGCCCCGGCGGCCGCGACGTCGACGACGTCGTCGACCTGGCCCAGCAGGCCATCTACGACGTCACCGAGAAGCGCGTCAGCGAGGACTTCGCCGTCCTCGCCGAGGTGCTCCAGCCCACCCTCGACGAGATCGAAGCCGTCGGCGCCCAGGGCGGCGTCATGACCGGCGTCCCCACCGGCTTCCAAGACCTCGACCGCCTGCTCAACGGCCTGCACCCCGGCCAGCTCATCATCGTCGCCGGCCGCCCCGGCCTCGGAAAGGCGCTGGCGCTCGACACTCCCCTGCCGACGCCCGACGGCTGGACGACGATGGGGGAGGTCAAGGCCGGCGACCAGCTGCTGGGTGCCGACGGCCGGCCGACCACGATCGTCAACGCGTTCGAGGTCCTGCACGGCCGTCCGTGCTTCGAGGTGGAGTTCTCCGACGGCAGCGTGATCGTCGCCGATGCGGAGCACCTCTGGAAGACCACCACGAGAGCGGCACGTCGCCAGCATGCTGAAGCTGCGCAGACGCCGCAATGGCCGGAAGCCGCTCGGGCCGAGGTGGGCGCGGTCTTCGCCAGTGCGATGGCCGGCCCCGATTCGTTGCCGACCTTCGGCGAGGCGGTCGAACTGGTCGGACCTCGGTTCCGGCATGTGCTGCATGTCGTGGGCAGCGAGGTCGGCACGTCGGCCGACGTCGTGCGCGAATATCAGCGTGCCGGCAAGCCGTGGCGTCGTTCCATTCAGGCATATTCCAAGCACGCGCTGCTGACGACGCTGCACCGGCGGGTCAACAGGACCATGAACGCCGAGACGAAGGTCAGGCACGACGGGGTCGTGACCACCCAGGACATCGCCGACACCCTCCGGTGTTCGATGGACGGTCGCCTCAACCACGCCGTTGAGAACTGCATGCCGTTGCGGCTTCCTGACAGGGACCTGCCGGTGCCGCCCTACACGCTCGGCGCGTGGCTCGGCGACGGCCATTCCGCCGCCGGTCGAATCACCACCGATGATCCGGAGATCGTCGGCAACATCGCAGCCGACGGGTTCAAGATCAGGCCGAGCTCGGCACATCGGATGCTGTATGGCATCGGCCGGGCGGGCGATCACGGTCCAGCGCTGGTCCACAGCCTCCGGCAGCTCGGTGTCCTCAACAACAAGCACGTTCCGTCGGAGTATCTGCGCGGGTCGGAGCAGCAGCGACGCGCGCTCCTCGCTGGTCTGCTGGACACCGACGGCACCGTGACGGCCACGGGCAATGCACAGTTCACGTCGACCTCGGCCCGGCTTGCCGGCGATGTCCAGGAGCTGGTGGTCAGCCTCGGCTACCGGTGCACCATGACGACGAGATCGGTTCGGGGCCGGACGCCGGCGAGCTCGATCGCCTACACCCTGACCTTCAGCACGGCCGACGACCTGTTCCGGTTGGGTCGGAAGCGCTCGGCGCATCAGTCACGACGGCGGACCGCGAGCACGTCGAGGACTGATTCTCGGTACATCGTCGACGTCCGGCCGGTGGCGAGCGTTCCGGTCCGCTGTGTGCAGGTCGACAACGACGACCACATGTATCTGGCCGGGCGCGCGATGATCCCGACCCACAACTCCACCGCCGCGATGGACTTCAGCCGGGCGGCGTCGGTGAAGCACAACTTGGCCAGCGCGATCTTCAGCCTGGAAATGTCCAAGGTCGAGATCGTCATGCGACTGCTCTCGGCCGAGGCGCGGGTGCCGCTGCACGTGCTGCGGTCCGGGCAGCTGTCCGACGACGACTGGACCAAGCTGGCGCGGCGGATGGGCGAGATCAGCGAGGCGCCGCTGTTCGTCGACGACACGCCGAACATGAACCTGATGGAGATCCGGGCCAAGGCGCGACGGCTCAAGCAGCGGCACGACCTGAAGCTGATCATCGTCGACTATCTGCAGCTGATGACGAGCCCGAAGCGGACCGAGAGCCGGCAGCAGGAGGTCGCGGACCTGTCGCGTGGCCTGAAGCTGCTGGCCAAGGAGGTGGAGTGCCCGGTGGTCGCGGTCAGCCAGCTGAACCGTGGACCCGAGCAGCGCACCGACAAGCGTCCGCAGCTGTCCGACCTGCGTGAGTCGGGCTCGATCGAGCAGGACGCCGACGTCGTCATCCTTCTGCACCGCGACGACTACTACGACAAGGAGTCGCCGCGGGCGGGCGAGGCCGACTTCATCGTGGCGAAGCACCGAAACGGCCCGACCGACACGATCACGGTGGCGGCACAACTGCACCTGTCCCGCTTCGTCGACATGGCGATCTGACCGAGGAGGCCCGCGGCGATGTCTCCTCGTCCCGATGCCGCGTGACGGGGAGACGTGTCACGCCAGCTCGCGGCGTGAGTGCGGAAGGCACCTTCTCGGCCGCCATCTGGGGAGTCGCCGTGGCCGGCCTCATCTGGCTGGCTATGCGCGCGTTGACGGTGTCAGCGGGAGCGCCCGACCGCGGTTGAGGGCTGCGGTCGACCTCGCGGTCGGACTGGTGTACTGGTGTAACGGTGCGTGTGCGGGTGGCTGGCGGACGGCGCGTTGAACTGGCGTTTGACGGATCGCCGCGGCCGGAGTTGCCTGGGGCGTTGGCGGGAGTGTTGTCCGGAGTGTCCGGCCGCGGTCGAGGGCGGTCGGCCTCGCGGTCGGCGTCGTCTGGCGTGCGTGTGCGGGTGGCTGGCGGAAGGCGCGTTGAGCTGGTGTTCGACGGATCGTTGCGGCCGGTTCTGTCGGGGGCGTGTTGAAGGTGTCGGTGGAAAGGGCGTCTGGCGCGCTGAGCTGGCGTTCGACGGATCGTTGCGGCCGGTCCTGTCGGGGCGTGTTGAAGGTGCCGGCGGGAGGGGCGCCTGGCGCGCTGAGCCGGCGTTCGATGGACTGTCGTGGCCGGTGCTGTCCGGGGGCGCGTTGACGGTGTCGGGGCTGGTGCGGTGGGAGGGGTGTCAGGTGCGGTTGAGGATGCGGGCGACCTCGGTGTCGGGGACCTGGCGGAAGTCGTCGTAAAAGCGGCTGACGGAGCCGAAGAAGTCGGAGGTCACGGGGCAGACGACCTCGTCGGCGAGGGTGCGCAGGCGGTGGACGGCCTGGGTGGCGCCGACGGGGACGGCGAGCACGACGCGGGCGGCGGACAGCGCTCGGGCCACGGCGACGGCCGCGCCTGCCGTGGCGCCGGTGGCCAGGCCGTCGTCGATGACGAGGGCGACGCGGCCGGTGAGGTCGAGCGGGGGGCGGCCGAGGCGGAAGACGCGGTCGCGGCGGCGGAGCTCGGCGGTTTCGTGGCGGATGACGGGGGCCATCTCCTCTGGGGCGAGGCGGATCTCCCGGTTGAGGACCTTCACGTCGCAGGGGCCGATGGCGCCGAAGGCGACCTCCGGTGACCAGGGCACGCCGAGCTTGCGCACGACCAGCGCGTCGAGCGGGACGCGGAGCCGCGTGGCGACCTCGGCGGCGACGGGTATCCCGCCGCGGACCAGGCCGAGGGCGATGACGTCTGGCCGGTCGGCGTAGCTGGTGAGCAGGTCGGCGAGGGCGGCGCCGGCCTCGCTCCGGTCCCTGAAGGCCATGCTTCCTGTGTACGCCAGGAGTGAGGAGGCCGGCCAGCGTCCCGGCCAGGTCGCCGGCGAGCGGCTGCATGGTCGTACAAGAGCGGCGAAAAGGAACTGGTCAAGGGCTGCCGAGCGAGGACGGCGCCGAGGCCGGGGCGGGTGTGGGGGTCGACCAGCGGCCGCCAGGTGCCGAGGCGTGCAGGGACCACCAGAGGGCGGCGAAGGCGGCCGGGTAGAGCAGGTAGCCGAAGCGGGTCGACGGGATCAGCATGATGGCCGCGGTCAGGCCGACGGCGATGACCAGGGCAGCGGCGGCAGTGGTCCGGGGCGGGCGGCGCAGGAGCCAGACGCCGATGGCGAGGCCGGCGGCGACCAGCAGCGACAGCGCGATCGTGCGGCCGGCCGGCACGGACGAGGCGATGAGCTGGCCGGGCAGCGGCGACTGGGCAGGGCTGGTGACCAGGCCGTGGCCGGAGGGGAAGCGCAGGACGTTTTCGACGAAGGCGGAGGGTGCGACCGCCAACGCCGGCAGCATCACCAGCAGCGGCAGGCCGAACGCGAAGGCCGCGAAGGACATGGTGCGGCGGCGGAGCGGGAGGGCGAGCGCTACCAGTACCAACGCCGCAGGGAGAGCGAAGAGTTTGAGCGCGCCGGCGAGTCCGATCGCGATGCCGGCGGCGAGCCAGCGGTCTTTGGCGGTGAAGGCCAGGGCGAGCAGGCAGAGGCTGAGCACGGGAAGGTCGTCGCCGCCGGTGGTGAGGGTGAGGGCGCAGATCGGCAGGACGGCGACGGACTGGGCGACGAGGACGAGGCCGGGCGGGGCGACCAGGTCGGCGAGCAGCCGCAGGGTCCAGAGCATCACGGCGACGGTGGCGACGAGGAACCAGATCCGGGCGTCGGTCCACCAGTGGGCGCCGAAGAGCGCGCGGGGGATGCCGAAGATCGACATGCCGGGTTGGTACGGGGAGTAGCCCAGCAGCCGTTCCGGCTCGGGGAGCGCGGCGATGGCGGGGCGGTCGAGGTAGGGCGTGCCGGTGTCGAGGAGGCGCCGGCCCATCTGCTCGACGACGAAGACCTCTTCCTGCGCGCGGTCGGTGCGGCCGCCGGCGCGCTGGACGGCCTGCGTGACGAGGGGGACGACCGTGACGGCGACGAAGACCAGGGCCGTGAGCAGCAGGCGGCGGAGCACGACGAACGTGATGAGGAGGGCCGCCGCGTAGCCCCACCAGGCGATCGCCCCCCAGGCGCGGTGCGGCAGCAGGGTCGACGTCAAGGCGGTGAGCAGGGCGAAGGCGGCCGACAGTCCGTAGAGGACCGCGTCAGTCGTCGAGAAGCGTGGCGAGGTGGCTATGGGGTCCATTCTTGCCCGGGCTCGGCGGCGGCGGAGCGGCGGGACCGGCGGTTGCGCGGGAGGCGGATCACGGTGTCGGTGTCGTGCAGGGGCGGCGCGAGGCAGCCGGGCTGGCCGTCGTGGCCGCGGCGCAGGGCGGCGAGGAGCCGGTCGGCGGGCATCGCGCGGGCGAAGAGGTGGCCCTGGCCGGCGGGGCAGCCGAGCTCCCAGAGCTGCTGGCGCTGGTCCTCGCGTTCGATGCCTTCGGCGACGACGACCAGGCCGAGGCTGCGGCCGAGGTCGATGGTGGAGCGGACGACGGCGCCGGGGGCGGAGGCGTTCATGGCGGCGACGAAGCTGCGGTCGATCTTGAGCTCGTCGACGGCGACGCGGGCGAGGGTGGCCAGCGAGGAGAAGCCGGTGCCGAAGTCGTCGAGGGCGAGGCGGATGCCCTGGTCGCGCAGAGCGGCGAGCACGTCGTCGACGACCTCGAGCTTGCTGAGCGTCACGGACTCGGTGAGCTCGATGATGAGCGACGAGGACTGGACGCCGCGCGCGGCGAGGCGGCGGGCGACGGCGTCGGGGAACGACGGGTCGAGCAGGCTGCGGGGCGACACGTTGACGGCGACCGGGATGGGGTGGCCGGCGTCGGCCCACTGCGAGACGGCGATCAGGGCCTGGTCGAGGACGGCGTCGGCGAACGCGGACAGCTGCCCGGAGCGTTCGATGGCGGGCAGGAAGCGGTCAGGCGCGAGGTCGCCGCGGTCGGGGTGGTGCCAGCGGGTGAGCGCCTCGGCGGCGATGACCCGGCCGGTGGCGAGGTCGACGATCGGCTGGAAGTTGACGACGAACTGGCCTTCGGCGACGGCGCGGGCGAGGTCGCCGCCGAGGGTGAGGGTGCCGATGTCGGCGGTGTCGCGGGCGTGCGCGTAGACGACGACCCGTTGGCCGTCCTGTTTCGCCTGGTACAGGGCGACGTCGGCGCGGCGGAGCAGCTCGCCGATGGTGCCGCCGCTGGCGGTCGTGACGCCGCAGCTGGCCTCGACGCTGATGCGCATGTCGTCGAGGTGGATGGGCGGGGCGAGGGCGTCGAGGATCGCGTGGGCGCGCATCTCGGCGAGGGCGGGCGCGCTGAGGTTGGCGAGGATGACGGCGAACTCGTCGCCGCCGAACCGTGCGACGAGGTCGCCTTCGCGGACGGCGGCGGAGAGGCGCTCGCCGACGGTGGTCAGGACGCGGTCGCCCGCGGAGTGCCCGAGGGTGTCGTTGACCTCTTTGAAGTGGTTGAGGTCGATGAGCAGGACGCCGACGATGCCCTGTGCGAGGACCTCGTCGCCGTACTGCTGCAGCTTGCGCCGGTTGGCGAGCCGGGTGAGGGGGTCCTGGGCGGCGGCGCGGGCGTGGCTGTCGGCGAGGCGCTGCGTCTCGGCGAAGGTGGAGGCGTTGCGGATCGCGGTGCACAGCGCGGCGGCGAACGTGTGCAGCGTGTACCCCTCGCGCTCGGTGAGCTTGACCGGTGCGCGGAAGCGCAGGCGCAGCTCGCCGAGGTCGGCGTCGCCGCGGTAGCTCTCCAGGCTGATCGGGATCACGAAGCCGCCCGCCGGCGGTGCGTCCTCGGGGGTGCCGTCGTAGAGGATGTCGCGGCCGTTGCTGCGCACGAGGCGGGTCTCGCCGGTCGGCGGGCGGATCTGGACCTCGACCTCGTCGGTGGAGAAGAGGGCGGCGGCCTTGCGGACGGCGGCGTGCAGGACGGCGGTCTGGTCGACGGAGTTGAACTCGTCGGTCGCCTCGGCGAGCCGCTGCCAGGCCTCGTTGCCCTGGCGGGCGCGGATCCGGTTGCCGGAGGCGAGGTGGATGCACCACAGCAGCAGCGGCAGGACGAACAGGAGCCACTGGTTGACGTGGTACAGCACGACGGTGGCGACGGCGATGCCGAGCGTGCCGACGCGCAGGACGGCGAGGATGTTCCAGTCCGCGACCAGTCGCTGCCGGTAGGGCGTGCCGGTGAGCATGGCGAACAGGCCCTGCGAGACGAGCTCGTCGACGACGGTGTACGCGAGGAAGGCGACCACGGTCGCGGAGAGCGCCGAGGTGAGCGGGTCGGCGCGGTCGACGTGCACCAGGAGCGGCTCGAAGCCGGTCGCCGCGCAGGCGAAGGCGGCCGCGGCACCGGCGAGGACCTCCTTGCCGATGTTGAAACCGATCTTCACCGGGACGTGCGTGCGATTCAGCGACTGATCGACGATTTTGCCGATGGCCACTGAAAGGATCACGAACGGCGGCGGCAGGAACACGGCGGTGGCGATGATGACCGCCGATACGGGTGTCGAGCCGGTGTTGGCCGAACGGATGCGGATGCTGATCCGCAGGTAGCGGCAGCCGAGCACGAGCACGGTCGGCAGCGGGAGGAAGAGCGCGAGGCCGCCGTAGTCCGTGATCAGCCAAAGTGCGGCAATGACGGCGATGCCTGCACCGACGACGACGGGACCAACGAGACGCCAGAGGCGCCGGTTGGTCGCGTCGTCGGTACCGATTGGTCGTTGCATCGCGGTCTGTTCATCGTGACGGATGGTCGGGCGTCCCTGTCAAGCCCGGTTCCGATTTCAGAGCCACTCGTGGATACGCATTGCTGCCCCCTTCGAGGTTCGTTCATCGCGGCGAACGGTCCCCGTGTAACAAGGGATTGATATTCATCAACCCCTGGCTTGATGAACGAAGCCTAGGGTGCAGGGTGCAAGTTGCCCATCCCAATATGTCCGTCGACTCATAGTTTGCGAAGAAGGGCACGGCTTGTCATATTTTGGTAACGTGAAAGTTACTCTCCGTGTAGCGGAATCGACGCACCCACCCCCTTAGCGTGCATGATCAAATCGAACTCCACTGGACGGCCGTTAGGGTGATGTCGTGGCAAACGAACTGACTCACGTCGACCGGTCCGGTGCGGCCCGGATGGTGGATGTCGCCGGCAAGGAAATCACCGTCCGACGTGCGGTTGCCGCTGGTTCCGTCCGCACCACGGTGGACGTAATAGCGTTGCTGCACGACGGTGCGTTACCCAAGGGTGACGCATTGGCGGTTGCTCGGATCGCCGGAATCATGGGCGCCAAACGCACGCCCGATCTCATCCCCTTATGTCATCCGATCGCGCTTCATGGGGTGACCGTGGACTTTACGCTGCGTGACGATACGGTTGATATTGCGGTGACGACCCGGACCGCCGACCGCACGGGCGTCGAGATGGAGGCCCTCACCGCGGTCGCCGCCGCAGGTCTCGCCCTCATCGACATGATCAAGGCGGTCGACCCGGCGGCCTCGCTGGAAGGCGTACGGGTGCTGCGCAAGGAAGGCGGCAAGACCGGACTGTGGGAGCGCAGCGCATGAAGGCCGTCGTGATCGTGGCGTCCAACCGGGCCTCCGCCGGCGTGTACGCCGACACCAGCGGACCCGTCCTCGTCGCCGGCCTCCGCGAGCTGGGCTGCGACGTCGGCGACCCGGTCGTCGTCCCCGACGGGCCACCCGTGGAGGAGGCGCTGCGCGCCGCGGTCGCCGGCGGCGCAGACGTGATCGTGACCAGCGGCGGCACCGGCGTCACGCCCACCGACGCCACCCCGGAGATGACCCGCCGCGTGCTCGACTACGAGGTGCCCGGCATCGCGGAGGCCATCCGGGCCGCGGGCGCGGCCAAGGTGCCGACCGCGATCCTGTCCCGCGGGCTCAGCGGGGTCGCCGGGCGCACCCTCATCGTCAACCTGCCCGGGTCCAAGGGCGGCGCCAAGGACGGTCTCGCCGTGCTCGGGCCGGTCCTTGCGCACGCCGTCGACCAGCTCCGCGGCGGCGATCACTGACGGTCTAGGCTCGACGCGTGACGTTACCGATCGCGTGGGTCGACGCCCGCGAGGCGGTGTTCGAGGCCGGCTCGGCGGCCGCTTCGGTCGCCGTGTCCGTCCCCCTCGCCGAGTCCGACGGCCTCACGTTGGCCGATCCACTGACCACGCTCACCGCGCTGCCGGCGTTTCCCACCTCGAGTGTCGACGGCTGGGCCGTCCGCGGCGCCGCGCCCTGGCGGATCACCGGCCGGGTCCTCGCCGGCGACGTCGCGCGGCCGCTGACGGCCGACGGCACCTGCGTGGAGATCGCGACCGGTGGCATGGTGCCCGAAGGCACCGACTACGTCGTGCGTGTCGAGGACTCCAAGGTCGACGGCGACCGGGTCCTGTCCGGCGAGCCGCGCAAGATCCCCGACTGGCGGATGATCGGCGAGGAGGCCGCCCTCGGCGAGGAGCTGCTGCCGGCCGGCACCCCGATCACCCCCGGCGTCATCGGTCTCGCGGCCGCCTGCGGCTATGACACGCTGCGCTGCCGCCCCAAGCCGCGCAGCGCGCTGCTGGTCTTCGGCGACGAGCTGCTGACCGCCGGCGTGCCCGGCGCCGGCCGGGTCCGCGACGCGCTCGGCCCCTCGCTGCCCTCGTGGTTGCGCCGCGCCGGCACGGAGGTCGTCCACCACCGCGCCCCGGTCGCCGACACCCTCGAGGACCACGTCGCCGCGCTCAGGACCGCCGTCGACGCCGGCGCGCAGGTCATCTGCACCACCGGCGGCACCATGCACGGGCCCGTCGACCACCTGCACCCGGCGCTCGCCGAGCTCGGTGCCACCTATGTCGTCAACACGGTGGCCGTCCGGCCCGGATTCCCGATGCTGGTGGCGCAGCTGCCCGGCGGGCAGTTCGTCGCGGGGCTCCCCGGCAATCCACAGTCCACCTTCGTTGCGTTGGTGTCGTTGGTACAGCCGTTGCTCGCCGGACTGGCCGGCCGACCCCGACCCACGCACGCGACCGTCAGCCTGGGCGCCGACATCCCCGGACGGGGTGACTTCACCCATCTCGCCCTGGTGCGCCGCGACCCGGTGGACGGACTGGCCTATCCGGTCGCACACGCTGGGTCTTCCATGCTTCGCGGGCTGGCCAACTCGATCGGATTCGCCGTCATCCCGCCCGGAGGGCGTGGCCTCGCGGGGACGCCGGCACAGCTCGTACCACTGCCGATACTGGATGGGGAGCGGGTGTGACCGACCGAATCACGGTCCTCGTGACCGCCGAGCCGATCGACGTGACGTCGCACGAGCAGGCGGTCGCCGACCGCGCGGCCGGAGCGGTCGTGTCCTTCGCGGGCGTGGTGCGCGACCACGACGGCGGGCGTGGGGTCGTCGAGCTGGAGTACGAGGGGCACCCCAGCGCCGGCGACGTGCTCGCGGAGATCGCGGCGGAGATCGCGGCCGAGCCCGCGGTGCACGCGCTCGCCGTGTCGCACCGGGTGGGGCGGCTGGAGATCGGCGACGTGGCGCTGGCCGCGGCCATCTCCACGTCGCACCGGGCGGACGCGTTCGTGCTCTGCGCACGGCTCGTCGACGAGGTGAAGGCGCGGCTGCCGGTGTGGAAGCGGCAGGTCTTCACCGACGGCGAGGAGGAGTGGGTCAACTGCCCTTAGGCCTTCGACCGGCTTACGGGAGCTTCCTGGCCAGGCGGGCAATTCGGGCGTCGCGCTGGGTCGCGTTGACCACGTGCCTCGCCTCGCGTTGCGCCGTGTGGATCGCGTGCCTGGCCTCACGCCGGGCCGTCTTGGCGGTGTACCCGGCCTCGCGCCGGGCACGCTCGGCGGTGTTGCGCGCCCGCCAGGCGATGCTGGGGCGGCCCTCGTTGTCCAGTGCGGCGAAGATCAGGCCACCCACCAGGCCGAGGTTCTTCAGGAAGTTGATCCGCTGCTGGCTGCGCTGCACCGGGTCCTCGACCTCCCAGAACGCGTGACCCGCCAGCGTCGTCGGCACCAGCGACCCCGCCAGCACCAGCGCCGCCGGGGTCGTCGCACGGCCGGTGGCCAGCAGGATCCCGCCGGCGACCTGGGCGGCGCCGTTCACCCGGACCAACGTCTCGGCGTCGGTCGGCAGGCTCTGGTGCACCGCCTTCAACGCCGGCTCCAACCGGTCCGTGACCGGCCTGGCCTTGTCGGCGAGCTTCGCCGGGGCACGCAGCGCGGCCCAGCCCTGAATCACGAAGATCGCGGCGAGCATCGAGCGGGCCGCGGTGCGCACGGGTCTCATGCCCGGGTTCATACCCAGCCAAGGAATGTCGTACCCCATCACTACGCTTCGCAGCATGACCGAAACTTCGGCGGAGACGACGGTCTGGACCACCGACCAGGTGATGGCGCTCGCCCCTGACGCGTCCGCCCAGCGGGCGGCCCGGGGCATGGCCGGCGACCGCGCCTGGCTGGAGTCGGGGCTCAGCGCCACCGACGAGCTGCCACCGACGATCTGGGGCCTCTGCCAGGGCAGCGGCAGCACGCCCTACCAGACGGCCGTCGATCTGACCGAGCCCGCGTTCAAGTGCACGTGCCCGAGCCGCAAGTTCCCCTGCAAGCACTCCCTCGCCCTGCTGCTGCGCTGGTCCGCGGGCAGCGTCACCGACGCCACCGCGCCCGGCTGGGTGCAGGAGTGGCAGTCCTCGCGCGCTTCCCGGCGCGTCTCGGCGGCGGCGCCTCCGGCCGACGGTGCCGGCCCGGCCGGCGGCGGCTCCACGGGCGGCGGCAGGGCGCTGCCCGGTGAGAAGGCGCAGGCCCGCCGGGCCGACCGGATCTCCGCGGGCCTCGACGAGCTCGACCGCTGGCTGGCCGACCAGGCCCGCGCGGGGCTCGCCAGCGTCGCCAAGAGCGGCTATGCGCACTGGGACACGATGGCCGCCCGGCTCGTCGACGCCCAGGCCGCGGGGGCCGCCGGCATCCTGCGCCGCACCTCGGCCGTCACCGGCTCCCCCGAGCGGCTCCTCGGCGAGCTCGCCCGCCTCCATCTGCTCGTCGGTGGCTACCGGCGGCTCGCCGACCTGCCCGACGACCTCGCCGCCAGCGTCCGCATGCGCGTCGGCCTGCCCATCGCGACCGAGACCGTGCTCGCCGGCCCCGCGCTGCGCGACCGCTGGCAGATCCACGGCGTCCGCGACGAGATCGAGGACCAGCTCACCGTCCGCCGGGCCTGGCTGCGCGGCACCTCGACCCTGCGCCCCCTGCTCGTGCTGTCCTTCGCCGTCGCCGGCCAGTCCCTCCCGGTCGACCTGCTCCCCGGCACCGAGCTCGACGCGGACGTCTGCCTCTACCCGGGCGGCCAGCCGGCCCGTGCCCTGATCGCCAAGCGCCACGCCCCGCCCGCCCGCATGCACACCGTCGCCGGCGCCACCGGCATCGAGCCCAACCTGCGCGCCCACGCCGCCGCCCTCGCCGAGGACCCCTGGCTCGACTACTGGCCGATGACCCTCGACGCCGTCTGCCCCACCCGCGACGCCGGCACCTGGCACCTCGTCGACCCGTCAGGCTCCGCGCTCCCACTCGACCCGGCCGCCGGCGACCCGTGGCGCCTCCTCGCCATCACCGCCGGGCGCCCCACCACCGTCACCGGCGAATGGTCCGCCGGCGGCCTGCGCCCCCTCGGCGCCTGGTCCGAAGGCCGGCTGGTCCGCCTATGACGTGCCGAGCCTCCACCCGCTCCGCTGCGCCTGCGACGGGCCGAGCTTCCGCTTCCACTTGCTCCGCCGCGACCAGGCAGGCGCTGCTGGCGTGCGGAGCCGTCATCTCCGCCCGGCCCGGCACGGTCGGGCATGTGCCAGTGACGTGCCGGGCCTCCGCCGCGACCAGGCGTGCGTTGCCGGCCTGCGGAGCCGTCATGTCCGTCCGTCCTGCGGCGGTTGGGCATGTGTCTGCGACTGGCCGAGCTTTCACCTCCACCCGGGCCGCTGCGACCAGGCATGCGTCCCTGGCGTGCCGAGCCGTCATCTCCATCTGGTCCGCGGCGGCTGGGCATGCGTCTGTGATGGGTGGAGCGTTCGTCTCCACTCGGGCCGCTTCGACCAGGAGTGCGTTGCCGGCGTGCCGAGCCGTCACCTTCACCCGGGCCGTTGCGACCAGGCATGCGTCCCTGGCGTGCCGAGCCGTCACCTCCATCTGGTCCGCGGCGGCCGGGCACGTGCCTGTGACGGGCTGGGCCTCCACCCTCACCAGGTCCGCTGCGACCAGGAGTGCGTTGCCGGCGTGTCGAGCCGTCACCTCCATCCGGCCCGCGGCGGCCGGGCATGCGGTGTTCGCCACCAGCTCTGTAGCCGGTCTCGTGTGGTCGCCGGGCTTCTCGGAGCTGGCTCAGGTGCGGTCCGCGCCCGAGCCATGTGCATCGGTGACTGGTGGGGACGCTTCCCTGGGCCGACGGTCGACGGTGGTCGAGCAAGGTCTTGTGGGAGGGTCGTCCGTTGGTGCCGCGCCAGGGTGTCCGGTGACCGTTGACGGCGCGTCTCGGGCACAGTTGTCGCCGGCTGCGCGGTGGTCGGGGGTCGGCGTGCCCGCAGCTGGGTCGCAGCGCTCGGCAGGTGGCGCTGTGGTTCGGGGGCTGTCGCCGGTGGCTGTCGCGGGTGTGCGGTGGTCGCCGGGTGGCGGCGCTGTGGTTCGGGCACTGTTGCCGGTGGCTGTCGCGGCCATGTGGTCGGCGCGGTGGTCGGCGGGTGGTGGCGCGGTTCGGGCACTGTCGTCGGTGGGTGGTGCTGCCGGGTCGCTGGCGGGGGTGCGGGTGGCGGGCGGGGGCGCGTTCGGGGGATGGCCGGTGGGGCTCGATCTTGGTGAGGGGGAGGTGTCGTGAGCGAGCTTCCGGAGTGGGGGGACGTCCTGGCGACGGCGCTGGTCGGCACGCAGCGGCGGCACCTTGCGGCGGGTGACGGGGACCCGGCCGAGGTGCTGCTCGACGCGGCGGCGGCGTTGACGATGTATCGGCGGGCCGGGATCGCGGCGCGGGCCGGGGTGCCGGTGCCGGCGCCCGCGCCCGACGACTCGGGGATTCCGCTGGTGCCCTGGCCTGCCTCGGCGCGGGCGGCGGACCTGCTCGCGGTCGACGCGGCGGGGTATGGGTCGAGCAACGCGACTCCAGTACGTGATGCGGATGGGCGACTGGAGCTCCTCGCCGAATGGCTCAGCGCGGTCGGGGCCAGGAGGGTGCCCGGTGAGCTGTTGCCGGCGCTGCTGGAGGTCGGGCGGCGGCACCGGGTCCTGCGGGGGCTGATCGCTTCGGTGGGCGGGCCGCGGGCGGCGTGGCTGGCGGCGCAGCGGCCAGACTGGGGCTACCTGGTCACCACCGCGGTCGACGGGCCCGTTGACGACGGCAGCGCTTGGGAGCTCGGGTCGATCGGGCGCCGGGTGGGGTATCTGACCACGTTGCGGCGGCGGGACCCCGGTGCGGCGCGCGACCTGCTGCGCACGGCCTGGCCCGCCGAGACGCCCGACGACCGGGCCGCGCTGCTCGGCGCGATGGCGACCGGCCTGTCCGGTGACGACGAGCCGATCCTGGAGACCGCGCTCGACGATCGACGCAAGGAGGTCCGTGCGGCCGCGGTGGAGCTGCTCGCGTTGCTGCCGGACAGCGCGTATGCGCGGCGGATGGCCGAGCGGTCGACGGCATGCGTGCGGATCAGCGGCGGGCGGATCATGGTCACGCCGCCGGCCGCGTGCGACAAGGCGATGCGGCGCGACGGGATCACGCCCCGGCCGCCGGTCGGGGTCGGTGAGCGGGCCTGGTGGCTGGAGGAGCTGCTCACGCGGACTCCCCTGCGGGTGTGGGGCGAGCCTGAGGAGTTCCTGCGGCTGCCGGTGACCGACGAGTGGGCCGCCGTGCTGCGCCGCGGACTGGCGCGGGCCGCGGCGGGGCAGCGCGACGCACGATGGGCGACGGCGCTCACCGGGCAGCTGACCGAGGAGGTCGCGGCCGGTGGGCGGCCCGATGACCGGTTGCTGCTGGAGGCGTTGTACGACGCCCTGCCGTCCGACGCACTCTCCGCGATCGCGGTCGAGGTGCTCCGTCGCGGGCTGGCCGGCGCGGCCGCCGTCGGCGTCGAGCACGTCCTGGAGCTGTGCCCGCGACCGTGGCCGTCGGCGCTGCTCGAGGCGGTGTTCGCCGCGCTCGACGACCTCGGCGGGCGGCGTTCGGCGGGGTGGCGGCTCGCCGGCCTGTGCGAGCTGGCCGCGCTGCGACTTCCCGCCGACGCCGCCGACCGGGCCGCGAAGCTCGCGTCCGGCCTGGCGTCCGATGACCCGATGTCCTCCATCGTCGGCCGATTCGCCGACACCCTCCGGTTCCGACAAGACATGCTCGAGGAGCTCGCGTGACCGTGACCGTGAACGAGGCCGACACCGCGACCGAGGCTGAGAACGTGCAGGCAGTCCAGCGGCGGCACGCCGAGGACGAGTTCGCCGCGGAGCTGGCCGCGCTGGCCGCCGGTGACGACCGCCCGCGGCCACCGGGATGGCGGCTGTCCCCCGCGGCCGTCGTGACGTATCTGCTCGGCGGGGCCGCCGCCGACGGGACCGTGATCATCCCGAAGTACGTCGGGTCGCGGCGGTTGATGGAGGTCGCCGTCGCGACGCTCGCCACCGACCGGGCGCTGCTGCTGCTCGGTGTGCCGGGGACCGCCAAGACCTGGGTGTCGGAGCACCTGGCCGCGGCGATCAGCGGCGACTCGACGCTGCTGGTCCAGGGCACGGCGGGCACGCCCGAGGAGGCCATCCGCTACGGGTGGAACTACGCCCGCCTGCTGGCGGAAGGGCCCAGCCGGGCCGCGCTCGTGCCCAGCCCGGTGCTGCGCGCCATGGCCGACGGCAAGATCGCGCGGATCGAGGAGCTGACCCGCGTGCCGTCCGATGTGCAGGACAGCCTGATCACCGTCCTGTCGGAGAAGACCCTGCCGGTGCCCGAGCTCGGCGAGGAGGTGCAGGCCCGCAAGGGGTTCAACGTCATCGCCACGGCCAACGACCGCGACCGCGGGGTCAACGAGCTGTCCTCGGCGCTGCGCCGCCGGTTCAACACCGTCGTGCTGCCGGTGCCGGCCGGGGTCGAGGAGGAGGTCGACATCGTGTCGCGCCGGGTCGCGGCGCTGGGCAAGGCCCTGGAGCTGCCCGAGCTGCCGCCGGCGGTCGACGAGATCCGGCGGGTCGTGACCGTCTTCCGCGAGCTGCGTAACGGCGCCACCGAGGACGGCCGCACCAAGCTGAAGTCGCCCAGCGGCACCCTCTCGACGGCCGAGGCGATCTCCGTGGTCACCAACGGCCTGGCCCTCGCCGCGCACTTCGGCGACGGGGTGCTGCGCGCCGGCGACGTCGCCGCCGGCATCCTCGGCGCGGTCGTCAAGGATCCGGTCTCCGACCAGGTCGTCTGGCAGGAGTACCTGGAGACCGTGATCCGGGAGCGCGAGGGCTGGCGCGACTTCTACCGGGCGGCCCGTCGCGGTGAGTGATCCGCTGCTGCTCGGCGTGCGTCACCACGGGCCAGGGTCGGCCCGGGCGGTGCGGCGCGCCCTCTCGGCCTTCCGCCCCGACGTGATCCTCATCGAAGGCCCTCCGGAGGCCGACCCGCTGGTCCCGTTCGCGGGCGATGAGGACATGCGCGCCCCGGTGGCGTTGCTCGCGTACCCGGCGGACAACCCCGACCCGAAGCTGCGGGCGTCGTTCTGGCCGTTCGCCGAGTTCTCCCCCGAGTGGCAGGCGATCCGCTGGGCCGTCGCGTGCGGCATCCCCGTCCGGTTCATCGACCTGCCCGCGGCGATCCGCCTCGCGTCGGGCACGCCGTCCGCGCCGACCCCCGCCGACGACGTGGTGCGGGTCGACCCGATCGGCGCCCTGGCCGAGGCCGCCGGCTACGACGACCCCGAACGCTGGTGGGAAGACGTCGTCGAGCACCGCCGCGAACCGGGCACCCCGCTGACGCCGGCCACCCTCGACCCCGCCCCCGCTCAATCAGCGACCGCCGCTCAATCAGCGACCGCCGCGGAAGCAGCGACCGCCGCGGAAGCAGCGACCGCCGCGGAAGCAGCGACCGCCGCTCAAGGAGCGACCGCCGCGGAACCAGTGGCCGGTGGCGCCCAACCTGCGGGCCGGGGCGTCCAAGCCGCGGACGGTGGCGGTGCTGTGGGCGGTCACGGTCAAGGTGGCGAGGGCAGAGCGACGGAGCGAAGCGGGGACGGCGACGTTGCAGGCGCCGAGTTGCGTGCCGGCGAGGCGGGGGCGCTGTTCGCGATGGCGCCGGAGGGAGCGCCGGTCACGATGGCGCCGGAGGGAGCGCCGGGCGACGACATCGATGCCGGGCAGCTGGCCGCGGCCGTCGCGCCGTTCGAGGCGATCGCCGAGGCCATGACCGTCGTCAGGGCCCACGCGCCCGCACCGCCCGAGGCGGAGCGGGTCGATGAGGAGCGGCGCGAGGCGTACATGCGGCAATCGCTGCGAGCGGCGGTGAAGGAGTTCGAAAGGGTCGCCGTGGTGTGCGGGGCGTGGCACGTGCCCGCGCTGACCGCGCCGCTGCCCAGCGCGTCCTCCGATGCCGCGGTGCTCAAGGGGCTGCCGAAGGTCAAGGTGTCGATGACCTGGGTGCCGTGGACGCACAACAGGTTGGCGTCGTGGCAGGGGTACGGGGCCGGAGTGCGCTCGCCGGGCTGGTATCACCACCTGTTCACGGCGGTGGACGAGCACGTCGTGGCCCGATGGTTGGTGAAGGCGGCGGGTGTACTGCGAAAGGACGGCGTCCCGGTCTCCAGCGCCCACGTCATCGAGGCGACGAGACTCGCCGAGGCGCTCGCGACGATGCGGGGACGGCCGCTCGCCGGGCTCGCCGAGGTCACCGACGCCGCGCACGCGGTGCTGTGCGACGGCGACGACCTGCGGCTCAGCCTGATCAACCGGCGGCTGGTCGTCGGCGACCGGCTCGGGCGGGTGCCGGAGCAGACGCCGGGCGTGCCGATCGCGAAGGACGTGGCCAGCAGCCAGCGCAGGCTGCGGCTCCAGCCGGCGGTCAGCAGCCGCGAGATCGACCTCGACCTGCGCCGCGACCTCGACCTGCAGCGCAGCCAGCTGCTGCACCGGCTGCGACTGCTCGGCGTGGAGTGGGGTCAGGTGCTGGCCAACCGCAAGGGCCGGGGCACGTTCTGGGAGTCGTGGCAGATCGCGTGGCAGCCGGAGTTCGCGGTCGACCTCGTCGAGGCCGGCGTCTACGGCACCACGGTCCGCGAGGCGGCGACGGCCCGCGTCGCCGAGCAGGCCGCCGAGGCCGAGACGCTCGCGGACGTGACCGCGCTGGTCGAGCGGTGCCTGCTGGCCGACCTGTCCGACGCCTTACCCGGCGTGCTCGACGCGCTGGACGAGCGGATGGCGCTCGACGCCGATGTCGCGCACCTGATGGATGCGCTGCCGGCGTTGGCCCGGACGCTGCGGTACGGCGACGTCCGCGGCACCGACCTCTCCGCCCTGCGGTCCGTGACCCTCGGCATGATCACCCGCGTCTGCGTCGGCCTGCCCGCGGCGGTCGGGGGGCTCGACGACGCGGCGGCCACGGTGATGCGCGACCGGATCGACGGCGTGCAGGGCGCGCTCGCGCTGATCGACGACGCCGACGCGAGCGGGCGCTGGCAGGCGCTGCTCGGCAGCCTGTCCACCCGCGACGACCTGCACGGGCTGCTCACCGGGCGGATGAGCCGGCTGCTGCTGGACGCGGGCGCGGTCGACGCCGACGAGATCGGCGCCAGGATGGCGTTGGTCCTGACCGTGGGTGTACCCGTGGCCAAGGCCGCCGCCTGGATCGAGGGCTTCCTCGCCGGCGACGGCCTGCTGCTGGTCCACGACGAGCGGCTGCTCGCGCTGGTCGACGCCTGGCTGACGGGCATCCCCGCCGACGCGTTCGTCGAGGCGCTGCCGTTGCTGCGCCGCACGTTCAGCGGCTACCCGGCCCCGCAGCGCCGCATGATCGGCGAGCGGGCCGCCCACATCGGCACCGGCGGCCGCCCCCGCTCCGGCGACCACGACGACCAGGTCGACCCCGACCGCGGCGCCCTGCTGCTCCCGGTGGTGGCCCGCCTCCTGGGCAAGGAGCTCCGACATGCCTGACCACAGCAGCGCGACCGAAGTAGGACCCCGCCCCAGCGCGACCGGCCGCGACGCCTCAGGTCGCACCCGCGGCGTGACCGGACCCGACGGCATGGAGCGCCCGTTCGGCGTGACCGAATCCGCCGGTATGCGCCGCACCCGCGGCGTGACCGGACCCGACGGCATGGAGCGCCCGCGCGGCGTGACCGAATCCGCCGGTATGCGCCGCACCTGCGGCGTGACCGAACCCGACGGCGTGATCACTTGTCAGGGGCGGTCTGGTCGGCGGCTTCCGCGGCGCGACGGCGTGGCTGAGCGCAGCCGCGTGCAGGAGGGACGCGGCGAGTGCGGTGGGCGGTCCGGTTCGCGGTGGATTCCGCAGCAGGACGAACGGCGGCGGGCGAAGGGGGCGGACCATGGATGAGCAGCACGGCGACGAGCAGCACACGGACGAGCGGCTCCGGCGCTGGCGGCTCGCGCTCGGTGGGGCGGCCGGCGGTGAAGGCACCGGCTACGGGCTGACCGGCGCGGACGTGTCCATCGACGCGGCGCTCGGCGCGCTGTACGACGGCGGGGAAGGCACGGGCAGCCAGCGCGGCGCGGGGCTCGGTGCGTCGGCGCCGCGGGTCGCGCGGTGGCTGGGGGACATCCGGCAGTACTTCCCCTCGACGGTCGTGCAGGTGATGCAGGCCGACGCGATCGAGCGGCTCGACCTGACCCGGCTTCTGCTCGAGCCGGAGATGCTCGACGCCGTCGAGCCCGACGTGCATCTCGTCGGCACGCTGCTGTCGCTGAACCGGGTCATGCCCGACAAGAGCAAGCGGGCCGCGCGGAAGGTGGTCGCCAAGGTGGTCGCCGAGTTGGAGCGGCGCGTCGCACAGCCGACCAGGACCGCGCTGGCCGGGGCGCTCAACCGGGCGGCGAGGATCAACCGGCCGCGGCACCACGACATCGACTGGAACCGGACCATTCGGGCGAACCTCAAGCATTACCAGGCCGAGCACCGCACGGTCGTCCCCGAGCGGCTGGTCGGCTACGGCCGGCGGGCCCAGTCGGTACAGCGGGACATCGTGCTGTGTGTGGACCAGTCGGGATCGATGGCGGCGTCGGTCGTGTACTCGGGCGTGTTCGCGGCGGTGCTCGCGTCGATGCGGTCGCTGAAGACGTCGCTCGTGGTGTTCGACACGGCGGTGGTCGACCTGACGGAGCGGCTGCAGGATCCGGTCGACGTCCTGTTCGGCACCCAGCTCGGCGGCGGCACCGACATCAACCGGGCCATCGCGTATGGCCAGCAGCTCATCACCCGGCCGCGGGACACGATCTTCGTGCTGATCAGCGACCTGTACGAGGGCGGCGTCCGCGAGGAGATGCTCCGGCGCGTCGCGGCGATGACGGCCGCCGGGGTGCAGGTGATCGTGCTGCTGGCGCTGTCCGACGAGGGCGCGCCGGACTACGACCACGAGAACGCGGCGGCCCTGGCGGCGCTCGGAGTGCCGGCGTTCGCCTGTACGCCGGACGTCTTCCCCGACCTGATGGCCGCCGCCATCGAGCGCCGCGACCTGCGCGGCGTCATCGAGAAGTCGAAAACCTAGGGCGATCTAGTCGGCGGGCTGCGAGCGGATGTACCGGGCAAAGTGCGGCACGGTGAAGGCGACCGTGCCGCGCTCGCCGGAGTAGATGAGCCCCTTCTTGATCAGGGCGTCCCGCGCCGGGGAGAGGCTCGCCGGGCGCCGGCCGAGCGAGCGGGCGATCTCCGCGGTCGGCACGGCCTCGGAGACGTCGACGGCGGGCAGGAGGGTGGCCATCGAGCGCATGTACTCGCGCTCGGCCGGCGTGGCGCGCTCGTAGCGGGAGCCGAAGAAGCCGACGGCCAGCTCCGCCTCGGCCTCGGGCGCCGCCACCCGGACGTCCGCCGCGGTGATCGGCGAGTGCGGCGCGTGGTCCCAGGTCGCCTTCCCGTAGGCCTGCACGAAGTACGGGTAGCCGCCGGAGGCCTCGTAGAGGGCGTCCAGCGCCTTCGCCTCGTACTCCACCTCCTCACGCATCGCGGGTGCGGTGAGCGCCAGGTCGGCGGCGATCCGGTCGAGCCGGTCGATGCGCTGGTAGCGGAACAGCCGCTCGGAGTAGGACTTCGACGCCGTGAGCAGCGCCGGCAGGTGCGGCAGCCCGGCGCCGACCACGATCAGCGGCGCACCGGTCTGCGACAGCTCGTGGCACGCCGCGCACATGGCGGAGATGTCCTCGGCGGACAGGTCCTGCATCTCGTCGATGAAGATCGCCACGCCGGTGCCGACGTCGGTGGCGACGCTGGCCGCGTCGGTGAACAGCTCCACCAGGTCGATCTCGATGTCGCCCGAGTCGGCCCGACCGGTGGTGGCCGGCACGTCGATCCCGGGCTGCCACCGGTCGCGCAGCTTGCCCGGCGGCTTGTTGGGGTCCTCGCGGATCGCGAACGCCTTCAGCACCCCGAGGAACTCGTCGATCCGGTCGGGCGCGCGGTGGTGCGGCGCCAGTTCGCGGATCGCCATGTGCAGCGCCGCCGTCAGCGGCCGGCGCAGCGACTGGTCGGGCCGGGCCTCGATCTTGCCGGTGCCCCACAGCCGCGAGATCGCCTGCGAGCGCAGCGTGTTGAGCAGGACGGTCTTGCCGACGCCACGCAGGCCGGTCAGCATCAGCGAGCGCTCCGGGCGGCCGCGGGCGACGCGCTCGAGGACAACCTCGAAGGCCTGCAGCTCGCGGTCGCGACCGGCGAGCTCCGGTGGGCGCTGGCCTGCACCGGGGGCATACGGGTTTCGAACGGGGTCCACGATCGCACCGTATCGGCGTCTCTAGCCAAAACGCTAGAACCGCATAGAACATCCTTGTGGCGTGTCGTGCCTTGTCTAGCGAAGTCTAGGGCAGACGCAAGACAGGCTTATAACAAGGTGATCGAACACCTGTTCACCAGCTCGAACTAATGTACTACATGGTCTGAGGGGCCCAGTGCAAGGGGGGTCCCAAAAAGTTCGACGGCGCGCCGTTGCCCGGCGCGCCGTCGAAAACAGGGCGAAAGGGTCAGCTCCGGAGCTTCATGCAAAGCACGAAGGAGAACGTCTCCGGCGTTGCCTTGAAGAAGTAGTTGTGCGTGTAGCCGGTGACGCCGTTGCACTTCTCCTTGTCGGAGGTGCCCTCGATCCGCTTCAACACCTCGAACGTGCCGGCCGCGCAGGTCGTCTTCTGCATCACCGGAGCGGTCGCGGTGCCGGTGTTGGTCAGGCACTCGCCGACCTTGACCGTCTTCGCGTCGCCCGCCTGCACGCCACCGGGCGAGGAGGCGCCGCCGCTCGGCGCCGCGCTCGTGGACGCCTTCCCCGAGCCGCTCGGCTTCGGCGCCGCCGTCGTCGGCGAGGTGGTCGCGGGGCCGGTCTTGTCGTTCTTCAGGACATACCAGATGCCGGCGGCGCCACCGCCACACAGCAGCAGCACCAGGATGATGACGAGCGCGACCGTGCCGCCGGAGCCCCTCCGCCGCGGCGGGGCGGCAGGCGGACCCCACTGGTCTCCACCGGGGCCGGGGCCCGGGCCGGGCGGCTGGCCATAGGCCGGCTGCTGATAGGTGCCCGTCTGCCCGTAGTTGCCCCCATAGGGGCCACCCGACTGCGGCTGCTGACCCCACTGCGGAGGCTGGCCATACGGGTCCGGACGCTGACCATATGGGTCAGGCTGCTGACCATACGGGTCCGGCTGCCCGTATTGCCCGGGCGGCGGACCGTAAGGGTCCGGCTGGCCATAGGGATCCTGTTGGCCACCCTGCCAGGGGTCCTGGGGTTGGCCCTGGTACGGGCCCGGCGGTCCGTAACCGGACATGTGATCCTCCTGCTCCCGCGAAGCTCAAGGCAGCCTAGTTGCGTCGATGCAGCTACGGTAGCGCCACCCCCCGACACTTTCGCCTCACGGATAAGCGACAGAAGCCCGTTCAGATGAGCCGGAGCTGCCGGTCTTTGGGTTTCCTGGGTGCCGCGGGACCCCGCCGCTCCAACAGCCCGGGATCGATGGACGACAGGAACGGCGTCGGCGCCATCTCCCGCTCCGAGCCGTGGCGGAAACGGGTCCGGCTGTGCGACAGGAAGAGCCGGTCCTGCGCCCGGGTCAGCCCGACGAAGAACAGCCGCCGCTCCTCCGCGACGTCGTCCTCCGAGCGGCCCTGCGAGCCGGGCATCCGCAACGGCAGCAGGCCGTCCTCGCAGCCGACCAGGAACACGACCGGAAACTCGAGGCCCTTCGACGCGTGCAGGGTCAGCAGCGTCACCCGGTCCGCCCGCGGGTCCCAGCCGTCGACCTCGGCCCCCGTGGCCAGCGCGCCCAGGAACTCGTCCAGGTCGCTGCCCGCCCGCAACGCCGGCGGCGTCATCAGCTCGACCGCCGTCCACACGTCCGCCTCGGTCAGCCCGATCACGTCGGTGTCCAGCTGCCCGCAGCGACCCGCGACGACCTGCCCGGCCAGCCGCACCCGCGCCGCGATCGATCCGCCGAGCCCCGTCGCGAACCGCAGCTCGCGGGCGATGGCGGCGACACCCGGACGGTCCAGCAGCCGGTCGTGCGACCGCTTCTGCACCGGCACGCCGGCCCGCGCCAGGGCGTCCACGACCGGCGCCGCCTGCGAATCGGTCCGGTACAGCACGGCGATGTCGGAGAAGGACATCGCGCCGACCGTCGCCCGCGAGTCGACCCGGTTGTCGTGCGACCGGTGCGACAGCCCGCCGACCAGCTCGTCGACGGTACGGACGACGAAGTCCGCCTCGTCCGCGACCGACGTCGCCGGGTAGAGCCCGACCATCGGCGCCTCGAGGTCCAGCCGCGCCGGATCGAGCCGCCGCCCCGGCACCAGCGTCGTCGGCGCGATCGCCTGCACCGCCGCGGCCAGGATCGGCGCCGACGAGCGGTAGTTGCGGGTCAGCCGCACGACCCGCGCGTCGATGTCTGGCGTCGAGAAGTCGGTCGCGAACCGCAGGAAGAACGACACCTCCGCGCCGCGGAAGGAGTAGATCGCCTGGTCGGGGTCGCCGATCGCGCACAGGTTGCCGCCGGGCGGGCAGAGCAGCCGCAGCAGCTCGTACTGCACGGGGTCGACGTCCTGATACTCGTCGACGAAGATCCACTGCCACCGGTCGCGGTAGCGGTCGACCAGCGCCGTCGACTCGGTGAGCAGCTGCACGCTCAGCGTCAGCAGCTCGTCGAGCGACACCATGTCCTTCGCCCGCAGCGCCTTGGCCAGCGCCTCCACGGTCGACGGCTCCATCGCCGCGAGCGCCCGCCGCGCCTCCCGCTCCGGCAGCGGGTCGAGGGCCGCGAGCAGATCGGCCTCCTCCGCGATCCGGAACTTCTGCGTCAGCCCGACCGCCGGCGCGTTCTCCCGCAGGATCGACAGGCCCAGCGCGTGGAACGTCGACACCGTCACGGCCTCGGTCACCGGCCCGAGCAGGCCCTCCAGCCGCTCCCGCAGCTCCTCCGCGGCCCGCCGGGTGAACGTGATCGCCAGGCACTCCTCCGGATACACGTCCAGCTCGGCGCACAGGTACGCAATGCGATGCGTCAACGTCCTCGTCTTGCCGGTGCCGGGTCCGGCCACGATCAGCAGCGGCCCGCCGGGCGCCGACGCCGCCACCCGCTGCAGCGCGTCGAGCCGGTCGAGCAGCCCCGTCCCGACCTCCTCCATCCCGGCCAGCATCGGCTCGAGCGGCTCATGCGGCGACGCGGGCGCCGAGATCGGCGGCGCGGGCTCGGGTGCCGCGGCGGGCGCCGGTCGGCGTCGCTTCGGCGCCGGCTTCGGCGTGGGCTCAGCCTTGCGCTGTTTCGGCAGCTGCGGCATCGGTACGTCGAACAGCACGTCCTCTTGCATGCCACGGGACCGTAGCTCGTCCGGTTCGAAGAGCTTGATGACCCCGTACTCGCCGTCGAAGCCCGGCGTGCGCCGCACCTCACCGCGCCGCAACCTGCCGATGCCCTCGCCGAGCAGCTCCCCGCCCACGCGGCTGATCTCGTCGACCGGGACCTCGCGCAGGATCGCCAGCTCCGAGCCCAGCTCCGCGACGAGCGACGCCAGCTGCGTGTCGACGGTCTTGGACTTCGCACCGACGCCGTGGATCTCGCCGAGGATCTCGTGCAGCTGGATCAGGTGCGTGACCTGCGGCGCGCCGGGCGGCACGTACCCATCCGGCCGGTCGGCGAGCTCCTCGACGCGGTGCAGCACGCCGACCGTGAGCGCCTTGCCACAGACCGGGCACAGGCCCTGTGCCTCGCGGGTCTGAGCCGGCAGCCAGTTCACATCACAGGCCCGGTGCCCGTCGCCGTGATACTTGCCCTCCTCAGGGAAGAACTCGATCGTCCCCGCGAGGCCGTCGCCGGTGCGCAACGCGTCCCGCACCTTGAAGTAGTCCAGCTCACTGGTCAGCAGCGTCGCCTCGCGAGCCAGCGCCGGCGGCGAGTGCGCGTCCGAGTTGGACACCAGCCGGTACTGGTCCAGCGACGACACCCGCCAGTTCATCGCCGGATCGGACGACAGGCCCGTCTCCACGGCGAAGATGTGCCCGGCCAGGTCGCCGTAGCAGTCGGCGATCGCGTCGAACCCCGACTTCGACCCCAGCGCGGAGAACCACGGCGTCCAGATGTGCGCCGGCACCAGGAACCCGTCGGGGCTCGCCTCCAGCGTGATCTCGAGCAGGTCCCGCGAGTCGAGCCCCAGGATCGGCCGCCCGTCGGACCCGAGGTTGCCGATCCTGCCGAGCGCGGCGTTGAAGCGCCCCGCCGCCTCGAAGTCCGGCTGGTACACCAGGTGGTGCACCTTGCGGGTCCGATCGCCCCGCTTGTAGATCGTGGAGATCTCCACCGACAGCATGAACCGCACCGGCGCCCCGTCGGCCGCGTTCGCCAGCCGCCCCGGCAGCCGCCGCAGGATCTCCGCCTCACGGTCCGGCTGCAGGCGGAACAGGCCCGGCTCCGCCGGGACCAGCGCCTCCCGCAGGTGGTCGTGCCAGGCGGGGTGGGTGAAGTCGCCGGTGCCGAGCAGCGTGATGCCCTTGCGCCGGGCCCACCAGGTGAGCGTCTCGATGCTGAGGTCGCGACTGCACGCCCGGGAATACTTCGAGTGGATGTGCAGATCGGCTACGAACGAGTGGTCGGCGACGTTCGAAGGCACGCCGAATACTGTCACATCGTGCTTCCGCCCCACCGCTGGCGCGGCGGGTCCCGGCGGGGATTCTCACCCGCACCCCAATGCGCCGCTCCGCGACGCACTGCCCGCGCCGAGACGCGAGGCAGGGCAAGCGGCGCCTG
>NZ_JBFAJA010000121.1:0-34690 GCF_040654975.1 Dactylosporangium sp. NPDC050588
CGGCGCCGGCGCCGGGTCCCCCACCCCCCCCATGGGTCGGCAGACTCACCCAGGGTGCACGTATCCAGCGCACTCCGGGCGTGTGTTCAAGAACCTCGCGGTAGCGGCGGCACTGGCCGAACCGTCGGCTGACCCTCCGCGCTAGCTTCGCCGCCTTGGCGCCATCGACGGTCAGCCCGTAAGCCCGAAGATCAGCCACGGCGGGCCGGACATCCTCCTCGGCCAAGGCCGCCCAGTCGAGATCAGCGCAACGCAACGTGTCCGCATGGCCACCATTGGCCCCGATGGCCCCACGGGAACCTTCCAGGAACACGACGGCGAACTGGGTTAGTAACACCGATCATCCACATGGCTGGGCCAAAGAGATTGGACGCGTCCGCCCGACGCCAAGACCACGGTCCTCAGGAAGCTTCGAGCGCAATTGGCCGGCGGTGTCGCTGGCCAGCCGGACGGCTACGTTACGGTGAACTCGATCTGCCCCTCGTTGTCGGCACCGGCGTCCAGCGTCTTGTCGTTGAGCACCTCGGTGGCCGTCTGGTCCAGGAACAGCCGGGCGCCGGACGCCTCCACAACCGCATCGTCCTGCGCCGGGCTGGACGCCAGACTCAGCCGCAGCGACCCGCGGGGTTCGTCGGCGGCGATGCGCAGGCCGCCGCCCTCCGATGCGCCGGGCTGGGCGGTAAGGGCCTGGATGGCCATCACTGCGTTGTCGGTCAGCAAAACCATGACGAAGTTGCTCCTCCAGATTTGGCAGCAATGCGAGGCACAGCGCCGCGGCTGTGCAGCAAGCCCGCCCTGCGGCGCCGCGGATGTGATGCGGGCCCGCCCTGCCAGCCCAGACTTGCGCGGATTGCCGGATGTGTCAAACGCAGGTACGAGTGAATCGCGCACACGCCGAACGCTGCTGGCCATTGCGGAGCGCCTCCTCGAGCCCATTATCAAAGGGCCGATCATTCCGATGGAGTGACATCCGGCCGAGAGGGAGTTCTAGGAGGCCGTGACGCTCGTCGGCAAACAGCGCTGCCTGATCGCGGCCCCGCTCGACGCCTGGCAGAATTTGGGCACCGGCACGTGGACGGACCTTCACATCGCGACATGAGCCAGCCCTCGCGGCAAACCAAGACACATGCATCGACGAAGTTCGCGTTTACGCGACGGCCCACCGTTGGGGGCATGACGACTTCGGCGACCGGTGGTGGGAGCCCATCATATCGTTGGTGTCCAATATGATGCTCTCGGCATGATTGCGAGGGTGGCCGGGGCGGCGATCGGCCGGTACACGCCTGCGGCTACCGAGCCTCCCGCCAGCACGCGCGACCTGCGGCATAAGCAAAGGCGGTCAGGAGGGTACCGGTGCAGTCACCCAGCCACCGGCGAACCCCACCTTGATGATCATCGCGATCACCTACCAGAGCGCACCACGGCGCATGGCGGCGGACCGGCGACTCGGCAGCTGCGCGATGATTCCGGATGTGCTGCTGACGAATGAGCTGGGTGCGACCCGGGCCCTTGCCGCGGCGATGAACCGCACGCCGACTCTTGCCCGCGATGGGCTGCGCCGCGATGGGCGTCCGCGAGATTGTGCCGCAGCTGATCGAACTCCTTGACCATCCACAGTGGATTCGCGCGTCTCGGCCTGAGTGAACACGTCCGGTCGCCAGGTAGCTCAGCCCCGTGCGGCCGTACTGTGGCTGGCAGACGGCCCCTCGTCTGTGGCCACGACACCGATTGTGGGCACGTCATGGCAGCGCGAGTATCTCCCCGCTCGTCGTGCCCGGCTCGGCGCCGTGACCTGACTTTCGCGCCGCCGTAGCTGGGTGAGCCTGGCCGTCGTCGTCGGGGCATGGCCGAGGCATCCCGGGGTAGCACTAGTGAGCAGTCGCCCTGGGCGGACGGAGTTCACACTGCGGCTGGCCGTGAGCCGCCGGCGCACGTGACGTCAGTCGCGGGAGTCGACTTCCACCGTTGATGAGGAGAGGACTCTTGTCGTGAGCAAGCTTCTGGACAAGGCCAAGGAACTCTTGACCAAGCACGACCGCAGTGTCGACAAGGGCTTGAACAAGGCCGGCGAGCAGGCCGACCAGCGCACTGACCAGAAGTACACCGAACACATCGACAAGGGCGTACAGGAGGCCAGGAAGCACACGGGAGAGGGCGACACGACCAGGTAGGGCATCAGCCATCGACGGAAGATCGTTGCGTGGGTGGTAGTCGGCCGCTCCGACGATGGAGTCCAGTCCGGCCTCAGGCTGCCACCGTGACGTCCCGGTGTGCACCGCTCACGGCGAAGGCCGCAACCGGGCCAGTGCGAACTGTTCAACACCGTCACATGGGTGCCCTCCGGCGTACGGCCGGAGGGTGGCCGTCCGCAGTTGTCCGGGTGGGAGCCGGCGACTTCCTCCCCGGGGGGTATGGTCGGTTTGGGTGGGAATTTGTCGCTGGCGATTGGCGACGGAGGGGTTCCCACTATCATCAGGAGGCACGTGTGGCTCGCGGTACCGTCAAGTGGTTCAATTCCGAAAAGGGCTTCGGCTTCATCCAGCAGGATGATGGAGGAGCGGACGTCTTCGTCCACTACTCGGCCATCGCCAGCGGTGGATACCGTGAGCTCGCGGAAGGCCAGAAGGTTGAATACGAGGTGACCCAGGGGCAGAAGGGTCCGCAGGCGGAGAACGTCCGCGGCGTCTGACCGGCCCCCGGCAGGAACCACAGCGAAGATTGAGCGCCCGCACAGTCTCTGTGCGGGCGCTCAATCCGTCTCCGCCGTGACCAACAGACCAGTGCGCATCGATGATGCCATCGGCCGTGTCCCTGACCGGTCTGCCATTCACTCGCGAGGGTGTCCGGCCACAGCATGTCGCCACCCGGACCGCGCTACGGGGCCTTCCCGCCGGCGTGATGGCTCGACGACGTACAGCTACAGGACCGCACCGCGAGGTGTCAGTTCCAGGGTCGCCACGCCGCGCCCGTACAGGACAATCACGCGGTCGCCGTGGTGAGCGCGGATCATGCCGGAGTCGGCGGCGAGGGCGATGATCGCGTGCTCGGCCACCTCGTCGACGTCGGCGGTGCCGGTCTCCTCGTACGCGACATCCAGATGGTCGCCGGTGATCAGCCGGACACGCAGCACAATCTCCGCCATGACGACAACCCTACTGGAGCCGTGCGTGATCGCCAGATATTTCAAGATCGTCAACGTTCCGGCTCGGACCTGCTGCTCTATGGTCGAGGGGTGAGAGTCGAGTGTCATTGGTGGGACGGCGACAGCTCCGTGCGAGGGCGTCGCGACGTGTACATCCATACCGATGGCGAGTCGTGGGAGGTTGAGGCCCGAACCGGTGGCGGCCGGTCGAAGATCTACCCGTGCCCGGGCCGGGCAGTCGGCGGAGATCCTGGCTGGGGCATGGATGGACGGGCAGTGCCGGTGGCAGGTCGTGGCGTCCTGATCGGCCTGTGCCGAGGCGGCTCCGCTCACCGGCCGTCAGCCGGCAGCGGGGTCCGGTAGCGGGCTCAGGTAAACTGGCGCGGTCCGCCCATCAATGGCTGGCCGCGGTTCGATGTCCGACGCCACGCGCCGCGGCCGAAACGGTCAGCCCCGGGCCGGACGTCCCCTTGACGTACGGAGCCTTCATGGCGGCACGCCGCCCGCGCTCAAGTCCTCGACCTTCGCCGACCTCGGTGTGCCCGACGCGCTCGTCCGCGTGCTGGTCGAGCTGACCGCCGCCCCGGGCCGGACCGTCGTGTTCACGCGCACCAAGCGGGGCGCGAAGATGCTCACCCGGCGGCTGGTCGCGGCCGGTGCGTCCGCCGTGGAGCTGCACGGCAACCTGGCCCAGGCCGCGCGCACCCGAAACCTGCAGGCGTTCTCCGACGGCGACGTGCGCACGCTGGTCGCCACCGACATCGCCGCCCGGGGCATCGCCGTCGAGGACGTGGCCCTGGTCGTACATGCGGACCCGCCGGCGGAGCACAAGGCGTATCTGCACCGCTCGGGCCGCACCGCCCGGGCCGGCGGCGGGCACGGTCGTCACGCCGATGACCGACGGCCAGGCGCCCGAGGTGCGGGAGCTGACGCGCAAAGCGGGCATCGCGGCGACCACCACCCGCCTGAGCCCGGGTCACGCGCTGCTGCGCAAGCTCGCCCCCGGGAAGCGCACGTTGGCACCGCCGCCGGTGCTGCAGTCGCCCGCCGCGCGGCGCGAGACGCAGCCGGCCCAGGCCGCTGCGGCGGCAAGCCGCCGGCGACCGCCTCGACGCGATCCGCATCGGCGCGGTCCGGCGCGGCGGCCTTCTCCGCCCCGGGCCCGGCCGGGCGGTCGCAGCGGTGGGCGCTGTCCGCTACCCGGCGAGGCCGAGCACCGAGACCTCGGTGAGCTCAGCGTCCTCGGCGGCGCCCAGGCCGCGTACCCGGTAGCTGGTTAGTACCTTCAGCCACCAGTGGGGTAGGTGTCCGCGGCCGGGGTCACCGACGAGGACACGCGCGTGGCGGGCGGCGGCGCGGCGCAGGAAGCCGAGCATCCGCGCGGCCAGTTCGGGGTCGTAGAAGGCGTCACCGGCGAGGATCAGGTCGGCGTCGCCGCCGTCGCCGTCGAGCAGGTCGCCCTCGTTCACTGTCACGGTGACCGCGTTGGCCGCGGCGTTCATCGTGACGGCCGCCAGCGCGTAGAGGTCGATGTCGTTGGCGGTCACCTCAGCGGCGCCCGCCTTGGCCGCGGCGATGGCGACCAGGCCTGAGCCGGACGCCACGTCGAGCACCCGCCGGCCGGTCACCACCTGCGGGTGGTCCAGCACGTACCGGGCGAGGGCCTGGCCACCGGCCCAAGCGTTCGCCCAGAACGGCGTGAGCCCCGGCCCGACCTGCGCCTCCAACCTGGCCCAAAACACGATCGCGTCATCGGCCAGGTACAGGCGCGTCTCGGGCACGAACGGAAGACGCGCGAGGCGCAGTCCGTCGATCCCGTCGGCGCTGGACGCGACGAAGGGCGCGAGCAGCGCGCCGGTCGGCATGTGCAAGACACGCTCCGTTCAGGGACGGTCGCCGGTCAGGGCGACCGGTCTCAGGCGCCAGCCGGGTACGGAGTACGTCCGACCGCGTGTAGGTGGCGCAGCGCCTGGGCGTAGGAGTCGAACAGGCTCGTCTGACAGTACGCAAGGCCGTGCCGACGGCAGAACGACTCAACGATTGTCTGCGCGCGGCGCAGGTTCGACCGGGGCATGCTGGGAAACAGGTGGTGCTCGATCTGGTAGTTCAGGCCGCCAAGCATGAAGTCGGTCAGCCAGTGGCCGCGCACGTTCCGCGAGGTGAGCACCTGGCGGCGCAGGAAGTCGGTGCGGTCACCGGCGGCGAGGACGGCCATGCCCTTGTGGTTCGGCGCGAAGCTGCACCCGAGGTAGAGCCCGAACAGGCCCTGCTGGACGAGGATGAACACGATCGCGCGGACCGGCGAAAGAACCAAGAAGACCGCGCCGAGGTAGCCGACGACGTGGCTGGTGAACAGTATCGACTCCCACGCGCGGGGGCGCCCGGCGCGGCTCAGTAGGGCGCGCACGCTGGCCACGCGCAGGTTCAGGCCCTCCAGCAGGAGCAGCGGAAAGAAGAAGAACGCCTGGTAGCGGTACGCGAACGCGGCGACGCTGCCGCGGGTGCCGGCCTGGCGGGAGGTGAACGCGAGCGCGCCGATCTCGAGGTCGGGGTCGGCGCCGTCGGTGTTCGGGTGGGCGTGGTGGCGGTTGTGCTTGTCCACCCACCAGCCGTAGCTCAGCCCGATGGCCAGGTTGCCGTGCAGCAGCCCGAGCACGTAGTTCGCCCGCCGGGACGCGAAGATCTGCTTGTGTCCGGCGTCGTGGCCGAGGAACCCGAGTTGGGTGAAGACGAACGCGAGGAGGCCGGCGGCGATCAGGACCCACCACGAGTCCCCGATGAGCCCGAAGGCCGTCCAGCCGGCCACGAACAGCAGACCGGTGAGGGTGATCTTCCAGATGTAGTAACCGGTGCGGCGCTCCAGCAGTCCGGCGCCGCGGATCTGGTGCAGCAAATGTGCGTACGGGCTTCCGGTGCGGGCTTGCGTCGACGCTGTGGACATGGGCGACTCCTCCGGGCGGGTGCTGCGCAGACGCCGACCCGTGCCCGACCGCCGAGCGGCGGCGGGCACGTGGCCGGCGGTGAGTTCAGATGACGCGGATGTTCGTGGCCTGCGGGCCCTTGGCGCCCTGCGTGATGTCGAACTCGACCCGCTGGTTCTCTTCCAGGCTGCGGAAGCCGCTCGAGACGATCGCCGAGTAGTGGGCGAACAGGTCCGCGCCGCCGCCGTCCGGGGTGATGAACCCGAAGCCCTTGTCCGCGTTGAACCACTTCACAGTACCGACAGTCATGTCTTCTCCTTCGAAGGCTGCCCTGCATCCGGGACCCACACCGTGCGGGCCCAGGCGTCGCGGTGTTGATCGCCCGCCCCCGGAGATGACCGGAAAACACAGAGCGCCCAGGGGGATCAGACACCCACCAGGCGCTGGCAAAGTATTCGGAAATCACAACTGCAACGGGGCACACCGTAGCAGGCCCGGGCGGGTCCAAGCTGGAAGCAAGTCATTCTCCAGAAATTGCGGTAGCGGAGGCGGCGCGCCCAACCGAGTCGACCGTCGCCCACCGGCCGCTCCTGTGATGGGAGGACGCTTCGACGGCTCGCCCGGTCAAGGCGACAATTCGCCGTTTCGGTTGCCGCCGGCGTACCGGGGGCGCAAGCTGCCACCATGGCAGTTTGCGAAGCCTGCGGCAACGACTACTCCAAGACCTTCCAGGTTTGCACCGCTGATGGTGCCGTGTACGCCTTCGATTCCTTCGAGTGCGCGATCCACCGGCTGGCGCCGGTCTGCAAGCACTGCGGCTGTCGCATTGTCGGCCACGGCGTGTCGGTGTCGAGTCGGCTCTACTGCTGCGCGCACTGCGCACGAACGGCCGAGGCGACGGCGGGTGCCCATCTCCGCGACAGTGTGGGTGCACCGGCCAGCCGAGTCTGACCCGCTTCCCCACCGACGGTACGTCACATACCAGGCGATCGGGGCATGATGCCGGCTCGGCCTTCACGATCGCTGCCGCCGCGGCCGGCCCGAACCGCGTCGGGCACCTGCGCCGGTTCGTCCGCTTCGTTCGAGTCGCTGTCCACCAGTCGGGCGTGCGCAACGTCGGCCAGGTCGCCCTCAGCCGGCCGCCGAGCTGGGACTCGGCGCCCAGGTGGCCGCCGCCGAACTCAAGTTGACGGCGGCGCTGCCCACCCCGTACCGGGAGGCGTCGATACGGATCCGGCAGCGATTCCACCTCGACGCGCCCGGCTGTACCGGGAGCCGGACGCGGTGCCGCACCTGCTCGCCGTCGCGGAGGCGCTCCGGCAGACCAGGTCATCGAGGTCCGATACCGTCGCTGGGCCCCTCGGCCGGCCGTGGTCGGCCGGCGGCTGCATCCGCTGGGACTCGTCCTCAAGGCGGGAGTCTGGTATCTCGTCGCCGCCGGGCGCGGCGAGCCGCGCACCTATCGGGTCTCCGCCATCGTCGAACTGCGGCGGCTACCGGAGAAATTCACCCGCCCCGACGGCTTCGACCTGACCGAGTTCTGGCACGCACACGTCGAACGGTACGAGCAGGCCGAAACGGCCGAGGCCGCCGTGGTGCGCCTCTCGCCCGCGGGGATCGCCGCCCTACCCGACATCCTCGGCCCGAGGGCCGGCCGGCTGGCAGCGTGCACCCTCACACCCGCCGACCCGGACGGCTGGCGATGCGTCACCATCCCGCTGGAAAGTGTGGACCACGCCGCTGCGAGCTTGCTCCGGCCCGGCGCGGACGCGCAGGCACTCGCCCCTCCCGAACTGGTCGCACGCATCACCGCAACGATCCGGGCGATGACCCGGACTGTACCCGCCTCTTGCATTGTCACAATGCATTGCGACAGAGTAGTGCCGTGATCTCCTTCATCTGGGCTTCACTGCGAGGGCGCGCGGCGAGGTCGGTGGCACTCCTGCTAGGCGTGCTCACCGCGACCACCGGATTCACCGTGCTTACCGGCGCCACCGACACCGCGCGGCTGGAGGTCACCGGCGAGGTCGACAGCACCGCCAAAGCCGCCTACGAGATCCTGGTCCGACCCAAGGGCACCCGGACGGTGCTGGAGAACGAACGCGCCCTCATCCGGCCCAACTCGCTGTCCGGCATCTACGGCGGACTCACATTCGACGACGTCGACAAGGTCGCCACGGTGCCTGGAGTAGAGGTCGCCGCGCCGATCGCGATGGCCGGCTATGCCAACGCGGGGATCACCGTCGACGTCGACATCACCGACCTGATCGACAAGAACCTCGACCGGCAGGTGATCCGGCTCGACCGCACGTTCCTCGCCGACCGGGGGCTTTCCACCGTGACCGCCCGCCCGCTGTTCGTCTATGTCACCAGGCACGAGATCTCCTGGCCCGTGCTCGAGAACCGCGGGACGACGGTCCGGTTCACCGGCGGCGAGGTGCTTCCCGTCGATCAACTGTGCGGCGGCTTCGCGGTGCTGGAGGACGGCGCGCCGATCTGCATCTGGGTGACCCGGGCGGTCATGTCCGACCTGATGACCGACCGCGACTACACCGACGTGCAGGTCCTGCGGCTGACCCGGGACGGCCGGTTCGAGCAGCACCCTCCGGCGCCGGCCTCCGACCGGGCGGTCGCCCGCCTCACCTGGCACGTGCCGCTGCTCGTCGCCGGCATCGACCCCGCCGCCGAGGAGCGGCTGGTCGGGCTGCGCCAGGCGCTCACCGGCGGCCGATATCTCGACAGCACCGACCGGACGAGGTCCGACAGCATCAACAGGGTCCTGCCGGTCATCGCGACGGACCAGGCGTACCCGGACAACAGCGCGACCGTCACGATGACCCGGACGGCGCTCGACCGACCGCCGCCGGGATCGTCGGCCCAGGACGCGCTCGCGATGCTCGACGGCCTATCCGGCCAGCAGTTGGCCACCCGCAGCTTCACCGCCGAGCAGGCATTCACGGACACGCTCGCCGAGCGTGGCTACCCGCCCGACCTCATTCAGTTCATGCAGGTCGGTGGCGTGCGGTACCGCACCGCCCCGGACGGCACGCTGATCGCCGAGACCGTCGACGCCGACCCGGATGCGTGGCGCACGCCGTCGGTGCACGGGATCGCCGTGCCGTGGCAGATCGACGACACCGCGTTCCGGGCGATCGACCAGGTCAACTGGAACAACGGCCCAAGCGTCTTCCACAGCACCGAAGTGGTGGGAACGTTCGACCCGCGCAAGCTCGCCACGTTCGACCCGCTCAGCCGCGTGTCGTTGGAGACCTACCAGGCGCCCGAGGCCGTCGGCGCCGACCAGCGCACCCGCGACCTGCTCAGCGACCAGGCACTACGACCCGACGGCAACCCGGCCGGCTACCTCTCCTCCCCGCCGATGCTGCTCACCACGCTGGAGGCACTGGCCGAGACCCTGCGGGAAACCGACGCGCCCAACAAGGACGCTCCGATCAGCGCCGTTCGCGTACGGGTCGCCGGGGTGCAAGGCTTCACGTCGACCTCCCGCGAGCGGGTCCGGATCGTCGCAGAGCAGATTGCCGCAGCGACCGGGCTCGATGTAGACATCGCCTACGGATCGTCGCCGGCGCCGCAGACGGTGACGCTGGCCGCAGGCAAGTACCAACGACCCGAACTGCGGGTCACCGAGCCCTGGACGCACAAGGGTGTCGCCGCGGCCATCGTCAGCGCCGTTGACCGCAAGAGCGTCGTGTTGTTCGCACTGGTACTGGTCGTGTGCGCGTTGTTTCTGACCAACGCGGTCGCCGCCGGGGTCCGCGACCGGCGTGCCGAACTGTCCACGCTCACCGCACTTGGCTGGCCGGCCCGCCAGGTCTTCACCGCGGTGCTCGGCGAGGTCGCCGCAATCGGCCTGGTCGCCGGGGCTGGCACGGTGTTGCTGGCCGCGCCACTCGGGCTGCTGCTCGACATTCGCGTGACGTGGTCGCAGGCGCTGCTCGCCGTACCGATCGCCCTCGCGCTTGCGCTGCTCGCCGGCGCCGTGCCGGCGGCGAACGCGGCACGGATGCGACCGGCCCGCGGGCTGCGTCCCGCCGTGGCACTCCTCCGCCGGACCGGAAGTCCACGCGGTCCGCTCACGCTCGGGCTGGCGAACCTGCTCAGAGTGCCGGGGCGGACGTTGCTCGGGGCATCGGCACTGGCGATCGGTACCACCGCGGCCACGCTGCTGGGCGCGGTCACGTTCGCCTTCCACGGTGCGATCGTCGGAACGCTGCTCGGCGACGCGGTGTCGCTCCAGGTCCGGACGGTCGACACGATCGCCGTGGTGGCGACGGTACTGCTGGGCGCGTTCGCCGTCGCCGACGTGCTGTACCTCAACATCCGCGACCGCGCCGCCGAGCTGGCGACACTGCGCGCGCTCGGCTGGACCGCCGCAGCGCTGGCGCGACTGATCGCCGCCGAAGGCTTCGGCATCGGCGTGCTCGGCGGCGCGTTCGGTGCCGGCCTGGGTCTCGTCGGGGCCGCCTGGCTGGTCGGCGACATCGCCCCTGGCCTCGTCGTCACCGCGGTCGCCGCCATCGTGGCCGGCGCGCTGTCGGCCACCGCCGCCGCGCTCGTACCCGCCCTGCTCGTCCAGCGCATCCCGACCGCCCGACTGCTCGCCGAGGAGTGACCGATGCCAACAGGTGCCGCACTGACCATCTCCGGACTCACGAAGCGGCTCCACACCGGTGCCCAGGAGATCATCGCGGCCGACGACCTCATCGTGGAATCGCCGGCGGGAGCTGCACCGCGATCACCGGGCCGAGCGGGTCTGGCAAATCGACACTGCTGCACCTCATCGGCGCCATCGAGGCACCGGACAACGGCACGATCGTGGTGGACGGAGTCGAGGCGACGGCGCTGCGGCGCAAGCAGCTGAGCGAGTATCGCCGGACGGTCGGATTCGTTCTCCAGCGGTACCATCTACCGCCCGCCCTGACGGCCCTGGACAACGTCATCGCGCCGGTCTTGCCCTTCCGGGTCGGCTTCGACAAGCGCGCACGCGCACGGGACCTACTTTGACGCGGTCGGCCTCGCCTGGCGGGAGCGAGCGCTGCCGGCTCAGCTGTCCGGCGGCCAGCAGCAGCGGGTGGCGATCGCACGCGCGCTCATCGGCCGAGCCGAGACTACTGCTCGCAGACGAGCCGACCGGCAACCTCGACGGAGCAAGGTCCTGGTCAGCGACGAGATCCACACCCGCGGCCACGGCCGCTACGACATCCGCCGTCTGCAGGTCTTCACCATCGCCCCGGCGATCGGCCTGGACTTCCCGCACGCCGTGCAAGCCATCCGGGTGCGCCGGCGCCGCATGAACCTGACCACCGGCCGCTGGTCGACCGTCACCGTCTACGCCGTCACCAACCTCACCGCCGGCCAGGCCACACCAGCCGAACCGGCCGACTGGCTGCGTGGACACTGGACCATCGAAGTACTCCACCACGTGCGTGACGTGACCTTCGCCGAGGACGCCAGCCAGATCCGCACAGGCAACGCCCCACGAGCCATGGCCACCCTCCGCAACGTCGCGGTCAGCGTGCTCCGACTGGCCGGCACCACCACGATCGCCCGAGCCCTCCGCGCCAACGCCAGAGACCCCCGCCGACCGCTGCAGGTCCTCGGCCTACTGCCATAGCGCAAAAGCGGTGGAATACCTACCTTGCAAAGGCCCTGAGGTCAGCCCGGCCACCAGCGACCAATGGCGACGCCAGGGGGTGCGATGGCATGCTTCAGGATCTACTTTCGGCGACTGCGGAGCCCGGTCATCGGCCCATACGGTGACCGCATGACAGCCGACGTGCCCACGCGATCACCCGGGCCGACTACTCCCGCGGCCCGCGCTCTGGCGCCAGACCTGGCGCGTGGGTTCATGCTGCTGTTCATCGCGCTGGCCAACTCGCACTACTTCCTGACCGGCCCATCGGTGTTGGGTGGCTACCCGCAGAACGGACCGGGTCTCGACGCGGCCGTCACCTGGCTGATCTCGACCTTCGTCGACGGCCGTGCGTTCCCGATGTTCGGGCTGCTGTTCGGGTACGGCGTCGCCCAGATCGTTCGCCGTCACGAGGTATCGAGACCTCGCGCGGTGCGCCGGCTGTTATGGCGGCGCAGCGCTGCACTCGTGGTCGTGGGTCTGCTGGACGCGCTGCTGTTCTACGTCGGTGACATCCTCGCGGCCTACGGGGTGCTGTTGTTCCTGGGGGCATGGGCGGTGCGCTGGCACGACCGCTGGCTGGTACTGACAGCGATCGCGTTCTTCGTGCTCACCTCCCTGCCGAGCGACGACTCGCTCGTCATCAGCCTGGCCGGACCCGACGCCGCAATGCTCCCGCCGGACGCGGGCACCATGGTGGCCGAACGAGTTCTGGTGGCGCTCTTCGTGGCGTCCCTCGGCCCGCTGGGCTTCATGTGCCCGTTCATGGTGGGGTTGTGGGCGGGCCGCCGGCGCATCCTCGAGCACCCGGAGCGGCACCGCATGCTTCTGGGCGTCACAGCGTCGATCGGCATCGGTGCCGCGGTGCTCGGCGCTCAGCCGGTCTCGCTGATGCTCGCCGGCGTGGTGATGCCGCCGAATCAACCGACCCTCCAGCTGCTGGGCTCCCTGCACGACACGACCGGGACGCTGGGCGGCTTCGGTTATGCCGCCCTGCTGGCGCTGATCGCGGCCTGGCTCCGCGACCGCCGACGGCCGGTCACCGACGCGATCGCCGCCGCGGGCCAACGGTCGATGACCTGCTACCTGATGCAGTCGGTGATCTGGGCCGTCGCCTTCACGCCCTTCCTGCTCGACCTCTCCGGCACCCTGGGCGTCGCCGGCACGGCGCTGCTCGCAACGGGAACCTGGATCGTGACAGTGGTCCTCGCCGATCGTATGCGCCACGCCGGCCACCGCGGACCGTTCGAAGCGCTCGTCCGACGTGTCACCTACGGACCCGTCGGGGTCCCAAAAGCCCGTCACCGTGGTTGACATGGGCAGATGCAGCGTCCGGCCATGCCGTCGGGCAGCATCATGACGCATGCTGCTGCGTCTGATCTACCTCGTGTTCTGCGGTATCCCGGCTGGCTTGTGTTCCTCGCCCGCACCAGCGCGGCCAAAGATGTGGATGTCTCCGGTGCGCCGGGTACACGCCACCTGGCGAAACTTGGATCGCCACAAAGGGGAGGTCGACGTGAAAGAAGGCCGCCTTGATTCGATTCCAGTAGGCCGCGCGATGTGACGCTCGGTCAGCCGCGCAGGTAGGTGAGAACGGCCGAGACTCGGCGATCTGAATGCGGGTCGAGCGGCAGCTTGGCGAAGATGTTGCCGACGTGCTTGCGCACCGCCGCCTCGCTCACGAACAGCTTGCCGGCGATCGCGTGGTTGGTGTGGCCTTCGGCCATGAGCGCGAGAACCTCGCGTTCGCGTTCGGTGAGGCCCGCGAGTGGACCGTCGGCGTGCCGATGGCCGACGAGTTGGCGGACAACCTCGGCGTCGATGACCGTGCCGCCCGCCGCGACACGGTCGATGCTGTCGAGGAAGTCGCGTACGTGGCCGACCCGGTCCTTGAGCAGGTAGCCGATGCCCCCACCGGGGGTGGAGTCGAGCAGTTCGCCGACGTAGGCGTCGGCGACATAGGCCGACAGCAACATGATCCCGATGCCGGGATGAGCTGCCCGGATTGTCGCCGCCGCGCGCAGTCCCTCGTCGGTGTGGGTGGGTGGCATGCGGATGTCGGTGACGACGAGGTCGGGGCGGCAGTTGCCCGCGTACGTGAGCAGGGCCTGCGCATCGGCGACGACCGCGACGACCTCGTGCCCGGCGCGTTCGAGGATCCGCACCAGCCCTTCTCGGAGCAGGGCCGCGTCCTCGGCGACCACGATCCGCAGCGCCTTCGGCCGCGGCGTCAGCGGATCGGGCACGTCATCCTCACCTGGGTCGGGCCGCCGGCGGGGCTGGTGATGCGCAGGTCGCCGTCGAGGGCGTCGAGCCGGGCCCGCAGTCCGGCGAGGCCGGTGCCGGCCTGCGGGTCGGCGCCGCCCACGCCGTCGTCGACGACCGAGACGATCAGTGCGTCGTCCTCGGTCCACGCGTGCACCTGTGCCGATCGGGCCCGGGCGTGGCGGGCAACGTTGGTGAGGTTTTCGCTGACGAAGAAGTAGGCCGCGGCCTCGACCGCGGGCGGGAGCCTGCCGTTCAGGGCGAGATCGAGGTAGACCGGTACGGGTGACCGGCCGGCGATCTCGTGGACGGCCGCAGCGAGGCCGTGGTCGGTCAGCACCTGGGGGTGGATGCCCCGGATCGTGGTGCGCAGGTCAGCGAGGGCCTGCTCGGCCTGGTGGTGCGCCTCGCGGACGAGGTCAAGGCCGGGGCCGTCGGGCAGGTCCAGTTCGGCGCTACCCAGTGTCATGGTCAGCGCGACGAGGCGCTGCTGGACGCCGTCGTGGAGATCGCGCTCGATCCGGCGGCGCTCGGTTTCGAACGCGTCGACCAGCCCGCTTCTGGAGCGGCGCAGCTGCTGGACCGCCTCGGCCAGCCGGGCGTCGGGCGGGTCCAGCAGGTGCCGCACCAACGCCGCCTGGCCGCAGGCCAGCGCGGTGACCACGTATGCCAGCAGGACCAGCGTGCCGAGTCCGGCGGCCACCGCAGCCCACGCCTCACCAGTGTTGTCGACCCGCCACCCGGCGACGTCGACCACGTCGTAACGGACCAGCACCGGAGCGAGGAGCAGCACGACCGGAGCCGACAGCATCACCACCACCACGGCGTCCACGAGCCAGAACACCGTCGCCAGCAGGACCGTGACGCCCGCCTCCGGCCAGGACACGCGGCCCTGGTCCCGGTCGCGCAGCGGATGTGGCCGGCCCACTGGCCGCCCGGGGAACATCAGCCGGAGCCGGCGCCGCTCACCCGCGGCGGCGAGGTGGGCGAGCGTCGGAACGCCGGCGAGCACAAACAGTCCCGCGACCACGACGATCGTGGCCACGCCCACGCAGAGCACCACAAGCAGGAGGATCAGCCAGACGAGGCCGATGGGCACGGTGCCGCCCACGTACGCCAGAGAGCGCCACGGCCACGCCGACGCCAGGAACCGTGCGGGGCGTCCGCGTACAGCCGTCCAGGCGTCGCTCATATGCCAACCCTACGGATCACATCGGCCGCGTGGGGTAGCGTACGCGCTACCCCTGAAGTCGCGTCCAAGCCCGTGTGGCAGGCTGCGCCCGCGGGTGCACTGAGGGGCATGCATCAGGCATCCTCGGCGGCCGTCACACTCGACGGTCTCACCCGCACCTACCGCTCGCGCGCCGGCTCGGTGCACGCGCTGCGCGGCGTGACCCACGTGTTCCAGCGTGGCACGTTCACCGCGATCATGGGACCGTCCGGCTCTGGTAAGTCCACCCTGCTCCAGCTCGCCGCCGGCCTCGACCGGCCGACCGGCGGGCGGGTAACCGTCGGCGACACCCGGCTCGACGAGCTGAACGAGACCGAGCTGACCCGCTTCCGGCGTACGTCGATGGCGTTCGTCTTCCAGTCCTACAACCTCCTCGACGCACTCACCGCGTTCGACAACGTCGCGCTGCCCGCCCGCCTGGCCGGACGCCGTGTCGACCCGGCCACCGTGCGGACCACCTTGACCCGCGTCGGCCTCTCCGAGCACGCCCGGCGCCGGCCGTCGGAGCTGTCCGGCGGCCAGCAGCAGCGGGTCGCGATCGCCCGGGCGCTGCACGCCCGGCCCGACGTGCTGTTCGCCGACGAACCCACCGGCGCCCTGGATCGCGGCACCGGACGCGACGTGCTCGAACTCCTGCGGTCGCTGGCCGACGGCGGCCAGAGCGTCGTCATGGTGACCCACGATCCGCTGGCCGCCTCGTACGCGGACGGTGTGCTGTTCCTCGCCGACGGGCAGATCGTCGGTCACCTCGCGCGCGCTGACGCCGGTCAGATCGCCGCGACGATGAACGACCTGGAGCGATGATGCGGGCCCCGACGATGCTGACCCTGGCCAGGCAGACCGTTCACAGCTCATGGCGCGGCTACTTGGGCGCCTTCGTCGCGTTGCTGTTCGGCGTCGTCCTGATCGCCGTCACCGTGACGCTCATCGGGAGCGTCGACGCCACCGGCGGCCGACCCGGCGTCACCGCCGATCAGCGTGCGCAACTCGACGACCTGGCCGCGATGTTCGGAATGATGTCGGCGATCTCGGCGTTCATGGCCCTCTTCGTGGTCGGCAGCACGTTCGGCTTCGTCGTGGCCGGCCGCCGACGTGAGCTCGGCCTGCTGCGCCTGGTCGGCGCGACGCCACGGCAGGTGCACCGGCTCCTGCTGGGCGAGTCCGTCGTCGTCGCGGCCGCGGCCACCACGGTGGGCGGTCTGCTCGGCACGTCGCTGGCCCCGGCGGTGCTCTGGCTGGTGCGGGCCATCGGGATCACCACGCTCGACCTCCAGCCCCCGAGCCCGTGGATCGCCTGGACGGTCGCCGCACCCACCGGTGCGGTGGTCGCGCTCCTCGGAGCCTGGCGATCCTCGCGGCGGGCCGCCCGTATCACCCCCAGCGCCGCACTGCGGGAGGCCGCGATCGAGCGAACCCGGCCCAGCATCGTCCAGTTCGCCGTCGCGACGCTGTGCTTCGGCGGCCTGGTGGCCGCCGTCATCGTCGCCGCCGACCTGCCTCCGCTGTTCGCGCTGATCGCCTCCATCCTTCTGCCCGAGGTGGTCGTGATCGGCCTGATGAGCATCGGCCCCGCCGTCATCCCACGGCTCGCCGCCCTGCTTGCTCGCCCGTGCATCAGCCGGGACGTGACGGCCCGGATGGCCCGCGACGAGGTGCGCGCCGCCACCCGCGCCACCGCCGCAGTCGCCGCCCCGGTCGTGGCCATCTCCGCCATCGCCGGGTCGCTGCTGCTGGCCCTCAGCTTCACCGCCGATTGGACGACCGCGCAGGATCGGGCCCGGCTGCGCGCGCCGCTCGTCGTCGAGGCGGGCAGCCCGGCCGCGGCTGCGTCGGTCGCATCCGACAAGGCCGTCGCGATCGCCGACGCACGCCGGCAGGTCATGCTCCAACGCGACAACAACGGCCGCCCCGGCGGGCGCGACCAGGTCGAGATCATCGACCCCGCCACCGCCATCGCCGCCCGGAGCCTGACCGCCACTCGCGGCACCCTCGGCAACTTCCACGGACGCAGTGTCGCGGTCACCACCACGTGGGTCACCGACGCCGGCATCGGCCTGGGCGGCACCATCACGGTCTGGATCGACGGCGACCGGGTCCCGCTGCGCGTCGTCGCCGTCATCGCCGACGCACCCGACCTGTACGACGACCTTGTCATCCCCGCCGACCTGCTGCCACCCGCCACCGGCCGCACGACCGGGACCATCTTCGTCGTCCCGCGGGCCGATACCGCCACGGCGCGAGACTCCCTCCGGCGCACGCTCGCCGGCACCAACAGCCGGATCCTCGACTCCGGCGACTGGATCGACGCCACCACAGCGCAGACCCGCCGGGCCAGCAACCTCGGCCTCACCATCCTGCTCGGACCGGCCGGCGTCTACGCCGCCATCGCGATCGTCAACGCCACCCTCATCGGCGCCTCCCACCGGCGCCGGCAACGCGACCTGGTCCAGCTCCTCGGCGCCAGCCCCGACCAGGTCCGGCGAGCCGCCATCTGGCAGGCCGTCCTCGTCTGCGGCACCGGCCTGCTCCTGGGCGGCGCCACCACCGCACTGCTGGGCTGGCTCGTACGCCGCGCCATCACGGCCGACCTGGCCGGCTTCGCCGTGCCCATCACCATCCCATGGCTCCCGCTGCTCGGCATCGGCGTGACCTGCCTGCTGCTCACCGTGGCGGCAGCAGTGGCCGGTATCCGTACGCGAAAGCCTCCGAGCCTTGCCGAGAACGCGGCCTGACCGACGGGAGTCGACCACCATGATCGATGCCCGGGCGACGAGCTTCGGGGACCGCGCGAGGAAGCGGGGTCTGACGGCATTTCTGCTGATTTCGTTCGGTGTTGCCTGGGGCTGGGAAGCGGTGGCCCGCCTGCTGCTCGGCTGGTCGCTGGTGAACCCGCTGGTGCAGGTGCCGGCCGCGTTCGCGCCGGCGGCCGCGGCGCTGGTGGTCCGGCGCTGGGTCACCCGCGAGGGTTTCGCAGACGCCGGCTCGCGCCTGCGGCTGCGCTCCGCCTGGCGGTACTACCTGCTGGCATGGCTGGGCCCACTTGGCGTCGCCGTCGCGGTGGTCGGCGTCGCCGCGGCATCCGGGCGATGGGAGCCGTCCGTCCGTCCGATGGCGGACCTGGTTCCAGGCGTGCCCGTCTGGTCGGTGCCGCTGCTGCTCTGCGCGGTGACTCCGATCGTCACCGTCGCCCTCTGGGGCGAGGAATTCGGCTGGACCGGCTATCTGCTGCTGCGCATCTGCCCCGGCCACCCTCGCCGCGCCGCGTTGTCAGCCGGCCTGATCGCGGCGGTCTGGCACTATCCGCTCGCGCTGTTCGGCTACGCCGAGTTCCGGCATCTGGCCCTGGGCCTGGTCGGATGGACGGCGTGGATCATGTGCCAGGAGGTCATCCTGGCCTGGCTGCGGGCCCGCAGCCGCAGCATCTGGCCGGCCTGCCTGGCACACGCCGGCAACAACTTCGTGCTGGTCCCGCTGACCACCGCGCTGCTGCTTGGCCAAGGCGACTTCGGGCACGAGGGCATTCAGCTGTTGGTGGTCCTGGTTCTGGCCGCCGTCGCAGCCGGGCCGCTCGTGCGAGCCGGTCGGCAAGAATCCCGGGAGTGAGCAACCACGGCGGCGTGCGGCGGGTCGGCCTCGTCCGCGGCGAGTCGGCCTGCGACGGCTGAGGCCATGGTCCGCTGCGCCTGGGTGGGTGTCTCATCGACCTTGACCGAACCGGTGGCTGCTGGCGTTCGAGCACCGGGTACGGCTGGAACTGTGGCTGGGGCGCCCCGCGCACCTCGTCGAACCGCTGCGGGCAATGACGGTGGCACACCCGTTCCGGGAGGAGCTGCACGGTCTGCTGATGGCGGCCCTGTACCAGGTCGGCAGGCAGGCCGACGCCCTGGCCGCGTACCGCACGGCACGCCGCATCCTCACCGAACAGCTCGGGCTGGAGCCGTGCCCGATGCTGCAGTCGCTCAACCTGGCGATCCTGCGCCGCGACAGCGACACCGTCGACGCCGAAGTGTCCGGGCCGCTCGCCCGGCCCAGACGCCCGAGCACCGTCCAGGTGAGCACCCCACCGGTGCGGCGGGAGCTGCCCGCCGTACCCGCCGGCCTGACCGAACGCGCGGAGCAGCTGAGCCTGCTGGACCAGGCGGCCGGCACTGTCCAGCGCGGGCCTGTACCACCGCACGGACTGCCGCCCTGCGACGGAGCCCGGGCCGCACCCGCGGTGCTCGTGCATGGACCGCCAGGCGCGGGCAAGACGGCCCTGGCCGTGCACTGGGCGCACCGTGCCGCCGGTCAGTTCCCCGACGGCCAGCTCTACCTGGAGCTCAACGGCCCCTCCGGACCGGTCGAACCCGCCGACGCGCTGGCCAGGCTGCTGCGTTCCCTCGGCGTGCCCGGCCCGTCCGGCGACGTGCTCGAGGCGGCGGCGCTATTGCGGTCCGTCCTGGCGGGCCGGCGCGTGCTCCTGCTGCTCGACGACGCCAGCTCGATCGCACAGGTCGAACCATTACTGCCGGGCGGACCCGAAGCCTTCGTGATGATCATAGCCCGTGCCCGGCTCGGCGCGCTGACCGCCAGGCACGACATGGCCAGGGTCCAGGTGGGCCCGCTGTCGGCGGCCGCGGCCCTGGCGCTGCTCACCGCACTCGTCGGCGTTACCCGGGTGCACGCCGAGCCGGAGGCGGCCACGGACCTCGTGCACCTGTGCGCAGGACTACCGTTGGCGCTGCGGATCGCCGCCGGCAGCCTGCTGGACCGTCCACACCGCCGCCTCAGCACCCTGGTGCAGGAGCTGCGCACAGCCCACGGCTTGCGGGCATGGCAGCGGATGGACCCGGCGTGGGCGGCCCTCACCGACACCTTGGACGCGTCGCACCGGCTGCTGCCCGCGCCGGCCCGCCAGCTGCTGCGTCGCATGGGCACAGCTACGACCGGTCCGGTGTCGCCGGCCACGGCCGCCGCGTTCACCGACGGCGACACGACCGCCGCGGCGGGCTGGCTCGACCTGCTGACCGCCGCCCACCTCGTCCGCGAGCACCCAGACGGGCGATACACCGTCGATCCGCTGACCCGCCGGTACGTTCACGACCACGCGGCTGGGCCCGATGCATTGGGCATTCCCTGGTCAGGCAGGCTTGAACGGTGAAACTGTCGAACCGTCGGTGTCCGGCCCTGCCACCGCGTTCGCCGGGTTCCGGTGAGCAACAACGCTTGACCCCCGCATCAGCGTGGCGGGATCTTGTCCTTGGTGACCGCGTTTTCGAGATCCCGGGCGAAGGCGTCCGGGTCGTGGGTGCGTACGTAGTTCGACACGGCGTAGTAGAAGCCCTCCTGGAACTCCGGGCTCATGGCCTCGCCGTGGGCGACCGACAGCAGCACCGATGAGCCCCAGAGGCTCTTCGAGGCATCTCGCTGGTAGGCGGACAGGGACGAAATGTCGATGTTCCGGAGCACCGGTACTGACCCCTTCGCCTTGCTGAACGGGATCTGGGTCGCCGGCTTGCTGATGTCGCTGAGGAAGGCAAGGGCGTTCTTGGCGTTCCTGGCCCTGGTCGCGGCCACGAAGACGTCGACAACCGCGAGGAAGCTGTCGTCGGTGCCGGGAAACGCCACAGCTCCGAAGTCCTTACCCTCTCGTGCGCCGGAGGTGATCAGCTCGCCGTACGCCGAGTCGTTCATGGACTCGAAGGCGCAACCACCACTGGCGAGTTTCTTTGTCGCCGCGTCCCAGGTCAACGTGCCCGCTTCGGGATCGGCGTAGGCGAGGATGTCGCCGAAGGTCCGCAGCGCTGTCCGCACCTGCGCGCTGCGCCAGTTGAGGCGGTCGCCGGCCATGTCCTGCCAGCCCTTGACCCCGATGGTGGTGAGTAGCACGTTCTCGAACAGCTCGACGGTGGTGAACGGGTCCTTTCCGCCGAGACACAGGGGGATGGCTCCGGACGCCTTGACCTTCCGCAGGTCGTCCAGGAAGGCGGCGAGGGCGTAGTCGCCGGAGGGTGGTGTGACGCCCGCCCGGTTGAGCAGCTCGGTGTTGAACCACAGCATGTTGCTGCGATGGGCACCTGTCGGCACCCCGTACGGCTTGCCGCCGTGCATGAGCGAACCCAGGATGGTCGGCTGCATCGTCGCGCGTAGGTCCTCCTCGGCGAAGACCGGCGCGACGTCGCGGATGACGCCGCGGTCGGCGTAGCCCTGCACGGACTTGCCCGCGAAGGTCTGCCAGACGTCGGGCGGGTTGCCGTGCTGCAGCCGCTTGGCCAGGGCCACGACCGCCTGTGACCCGGCGCCGCCCGGGACCGCGGCGTTGACGACGTCGACGTCCGGATTCGTCTGGTGCATGGCGGTGAACAGGACGTTCAGCGCGGCAGCTTCCGAGCCGGAGGTCCACCACGACACGACCTCGAGCTGCTTGGTTTCCTTCGTCGGGCTCGTCGGCTTCGGTGGACCGCAGCCGGCCACGGCGAGCACCACGACCGCGACTGCCGCTGCCACGCGGCGCCGGCGGTTCATGCCGTGCTCCCGGTGACGGTGCTCGGCCCGGCGCCCTTGGGCAGGACCGGCTCGGTGCTCCCGCGGACGGGCCCGGCCGCGGCCCTGAGGTCGTAGAGGGCGTAGAGCCCGACGACGGCGAAGCAGACGGCTGGGACGATGAAGGAGATCGCCGCGCTCGTCCGGTCCACGAGCCTGCCCTGTATCACCGGCATGATCGCGCCGCCCACGATGGCCATCACGAGGCCGGCGGCGCCGAACTTGGTCGCCGGACCGAGCCCTTTGAGGGCCACGCCGTAGATCGTCGGGAACATGAGCGACAGGCAGAAGGACAGGGAGACCACGGCGAGGACCCCGGCGAGGTTGGGACTCACCATCGCGAACACGCACAGCGCCACCGCCAGCAAGGCCAGCACGGCGAGCGCCTTGGTGGCGCGCACACGACCGATCACCCACGTCATCAGGAAGCGTGATGCGAGGAAGACGAGCAAGCTGACCTGAAGGTAGGCGCCGCCCTTCTGCAGGCTGCCACCCAGTGCCTGCTGCACGTACTGGATCAGGTACGTCCAGGTGCACACCTGAGCCCCGATGTTCGCGAACTGGGCGAGCACCCCGAAGCGGTAACGCTTGCTGCGCCACAGCACGCCGAACAGGTCGCGGGTGCCACCGGCGTGCGGGCCGGCATCGGGGAACTCCTCGACGATCGGCGGCGCCTTCTGGCTCGCGATGGCGACGGCGATGAGCACCAGGAGGACGGCCAGCCCCAGGTAAGGGGCCATCACCGCGCCGAGCTCGCCCGCGCGGATGGTACGCAGCTGATCCGGACTCAGCGACGCGATGTCCACCGGCTCCACGAGCTTGGGCAGGATGAGCGTCGAGGCCAGCAGCACACCGATGTTCGTGCCTACCGGATTGAATGCCTGGGCGAAGTTCAGCCGCCGGGTCGCCGTCTCCTCCGGGCCGAGCGACATGACGTACGGGTTCGCGGAGGTCTCCAGGATCGAGCAGCCGGCGGCCATCGCGAACAGGGCCAGCAGGAACGCCTCGTACGTCATGATCTTGCTCGCCGGATAGAAGAGGAAGGCGCCCAGCGCCGCGAGCCCCAGTCCGGTGAGGATTCCCGTCTTGTAGCCGAAACGCTGGTTGATGAAGGCAGCCGGAAGCGCGAGCAGGAAGTACGCGCCGAAGTAAGCCAACTGGACGAGCGACGCCTGGAAGGTGCTCATCTCGAAGATGCGCTTGAACCCCGCCACCATCGGCGTGGTCAGGTCCTGCGCTATGCCCCAAGCGGTGAAACAGCCGATCAGAGCAATGAAGAGCAGTAGCATCCCGCTGCCGAGCAGTGGCCGCTGCTGCCCCCGCCCGTCTGCATCATCCCCTACTGACGGCGCCATGCTGGCCCTGGGCACTCCTTCCGTGAACCGCGCGTGCGCGCGGTTGGTCGGTGACCTCATGCAGCGGACTCGCAGGAGCGGATCGATGGAACACTCGTGATCGAGACTGGCGCTGTCGGTAACGTCGTCTTCGGCCGCCATCGCACGGGGCGGCCGGCACGCCCGTTCTTGCGAACTACCCACCCCGACGCGCCATAAACGCGGGTGGGCTCGGTGAGGACGACGGCCCCTGGTGCGTCTGACGGGCGGTCGGTGCTGTGCGTCGGCGTGCCAAGCGGAGGTCCCTGTCTTGGAGGGATGCGGCGCACGCGCTTGAAGCGGCTGGCGACCGGCGCTGCCGCAGCGGCCAAAGGCGTGCTGGCCTGGGTGGCGGTGACCCTGGACACGACCAGGTCCACACCGAACCCCGACCCGGGCACCCCTATGCCTGTCCCAAAGTCCGTGGATACATATCGGCTACGACGGCGGCAGCGGGCTGTCCAGCTACGCATTGATCGCACTTTGCGCACCTGCGGTCCGGGACTCGTCTACATGCGGACCGAACGCTTTGCAAATCCGAATTTTGATCGATGGGGATACGCCAATTGGCGGGTTCTGTCGATGATTTGGTCAATGAGTGCGAGCCGTAACGAGGGTGCTACAGCGTGCGACAGCGGGTTACGTTCCATGCCACCGTCGAATCGGCAGGACGACGAGCGGCGTGTCGGTGTTGCGCTGCGGCCGCGACGGCAGCCGCTTGATCATCGGCTGCCGCCGAAGCTCTATCCCGGGCGTTCGCGTTTCGCGGATGCGCAGAGTGGCACGGTGCCCCGGGACCGGTACGAGCGTCAACCCCCTGAGAGGTCTCATCCCGCATGTCGCAGTCTGCGTTCTCCACGCCCTACGCAACGGTTCCGCCCGTTGCCCCGCAGCCGGCCAGGAGCCGACTGCCGCTCTGCTCACTCGGCGTCGGCGTCGCTGCTGTCGTGTTCTCCTGGGTGCCGGTCCTCGGTCTGCTCGTCGGTCTGGTGGCCATCGTCCTGAGCGCCGTTACCCTGGCCAAGATGATGAGCAAGGCCACGTCCGCCATCGGCCTCGGGCTCGGCATCGCGGCCCTCATCATCAATGTGATCGTGACCGCAGCGTTTGGTTCAGCGGTCTCGGGCCACGTGAACGCCTCGGCCACGGAGCCCGCAACCACGATCGAGGCTGCGCGCCAGGCCGGCGGCGCCACGGAGACGCCGACCGCCGACGCCGCAACACCCGCTGCGGCTCCGACAACGGGACCCCCGCCCGCGACGCCCACCACGGAGGCGGGCCCTCCGGTCGTTCAACACACCACTAAAGCCCCCGCGACCAAAGCACCCGCCACCAATGCGGTGTCGGTGGAGAAGCAGAACGCCGTCCGGTCGGCCCAGAGCTACCTCGAGCTCATGGCGTTCTCCCGTAAGGGGCTCATTCGGCAGCTGTCGTCGGACGCTGGCGAGGGCTACACGCTGGAGGCGGCGACCTACGCGGTGGACTCCCTGCACATCGACTTCAACGAGCAGGCCTACAGGTCGGCCAAGAGCTACCTCGAGCTCATGGCGTTCTCCCGTGCGGGCCTGATCCAGCAGTTGGAGTCCGACGCCGGCGAGGGCTTCACGCACTCCCAAGCGGTCTACGGAGTCACCAAGGCCGGCCTGTGACGCCGCCTCCGCCTCCTCAGATTTGAGTGGGGGAACGCCGCGACCGTCGTGGTGGCCGCGGTCCCGAACCGGCGGATCGTCGTCATGACCCATGCTGCCATCCGGACGCGGGCGTCAGGAGGTGACGTCGATGCCGTAGTCGCGGGCGAGTCCGGCGAGGCCATCGGTCCAGCCCTGGCCGACGGCGCGGACCCGCCAGGCGCCGGCGCGGCGGTACACCTCGATGGCCACCGCTGCGGTCTCGGTCGTCAGGCCGGTCAGGGGGAAGGACGCGACTGCCTCTGCGTCGGTGGTGACCGCGACCCGCAGCCGGCCCACGGCGGCGAGGGCGGGGGCGCCGGACCCGTCGAGGCTCACGGCGACGACCACCTTCATGATGTCCGCGGGCATCCGGCCCAGGTCCAGCGTGATGGTGTCGGTCGCCGACGCCGCGCTCGGGCGGTCCCGGCCGGCCGCGCGGGCCGCGCCGTCCGCGCCGGTGGGCTGGTTGTAGAACACCATCGCGTCGGGGTTCAGGACCCGGCCGTCGCCGCCGCAGAGCAGCGCGCTGGCGTCGAGGTCGGCGCCGGCGGTTGCCGGGTCCCAGGCCACGATCACCGAGACGGTGGTGGTCGGCACCGGCACGTTCGCGCCCTTGGGCATCGGCGGCACCGTCACGTCGTCGATGTGGAACACCGGCGGTAGCTCACGCGGGAGCACCGGCGGAAGTCCCTGCAAGGAAGACGGCGGCACGGTCGGGGACTGGCCTTGAACGTACGCGGCGCTCACCGCGCTCAGCACGGCACCGAGCTCCGGCTCGGCATGCAGGTCCAGCGCCACGAGCTGCAGCGCGGCGCCCTTGCGATGCAGCCGCGCATCGGGCGCGCGCACCAGCTCCTCGACCGGATTGACCAAGGCCCAGTTCCACGTGACCAGGGCCTGCCGGTGGAAGCGGCCGGCGTACACGGCGGCCAGGTAGCCGGCCGGGTCCGTGGCGGCGGGGTCCCGCCGGATGACCAGGACCCGCGCCTCGGTGACGCCCGGCGCCACCGCGAACGCCTCCTTCACGGTCGCCAGCACCGTCGATGCCAGCCATCGCAGGTACAGGTCGGCGCGTTCCTTCTTGGTCCGCTTCGCGCTGGAGGGCGCGCCCGCCGCGGTCAGTGTCGGCTTGCGGTCGGGCATGGCGTCCACGGTGCCGACCATCACGACCAGGCTGACCGCGGCGCCGCCCGGTGCCGGCTCGCAGTTGACGCCGACCGCCTCGGATTCGTTGTCGGCGAACGCGGCCTCGAGGGCGTCCAGCACGGCGCCGGGGTCGTTCTCGACGAGCGACGTCCAGGCGGCGACCTCAGTCGCTCGCAGCGCATGATGGGTGGCGGCCCGCTGCGCCTGCTCCGCTGCGACGAGCGCCGGGAGCGCTGCCTGCGCGCGGCGCCTGGCCTCGCGCCGGCCGCTGAAGTCGAACCGGCCGAGCGTCGCCAGCTCCCGCTGCTCCAGGTCGGCGAGGACAGCGGCACGATCGACAGGCTCAGGGCCGCTGTCCGGTGGCGGGACCGTCACCGGAAAGTCCTCCAGATGCAGCGACGTCAGGCCACGCTCCAGCCCGACGAGCGCGTCGTACGCCTCCTGGGCGGCCTGCCGGCGGGCGTCGCGCTGCAGCTGCGCGAGCTGCGCGCGGGTCGGCCCGCCGCCGGACCTCGACCCGGTCGTCCGCCGGCCGCTGCGTCGCCGCCCACCAGCGCTGGTGTAGTAACTGAACGGCCCGATCCCGCTGGAAAACCCGACCCGGCCCGCGCCCACGTGCACCCGCGCGATCCGCGGCCCGACTCCCATCCGCAGCCCGCGGCTCGACACGGACAGGCGGATGCCCGGCGCCAGCCGGATGCCGAAACCCATGCCCGGTATCGAAGCACGCCCTCGGGCACCGCCACCGTCGAAACCACCGACGCTGCCCACTCGGCCAATCGAAGCCATCCAAGAAGATGAGCGGAACCTTCCCGAACCTGAATGAGGGGGTCCGATTGAGCGTTGCCCTGGTCAGACAGGCTTGGACCGTGAAGCTCTCGAGCCGTCGGTGTCCGTTCCTGCCACCGCGGTCGGCGTTCGCCGGGTTCCGGTTCCCACCCGACGTCATCATGGTCGCCGCCCGGCTCTACCTGCGGTACAACCTACCGCGACGTCGAGGATTGCTGATCGAGCGTGGTGTCGAGGTCGACTACGTCACCGTCTTCTGCTGGATGCAACGCTTCACGCCGCTGCTGGCAAGCGCGCGCTCCAGCCGGCGAACGCAACAGCGCCCCGTTGACCAATCCGCCGGGACGACCACGCGTTTTACAGGTACCGGCCGCTGAGGACCGGCTCGTGCTCGACCGTCGTGTCGAAGCCGTCACGCAGTGCGTACAACTCGGCGAGGGTCGCGCCGTCGGCTCGGATGCCGGCCGACGTGCCCAACCAGCCCGCCGCCTCGCCGAACGGCAACGCAGGCGCAGACTCCCATATCAAGCAGACGGTGCCCGACGCGATCCTCGTTGCCGAGATGATGTCAGCAGACTGGTGCCGCGAACAGGTCATCCTGGCCGCCGAAGCAGGCGCCGACATCGTCCTGCTGATCGGACCGGCCACGGTCGCCAATGTGTCCGTCGCCGTATCCGGCGGCTTCAGCGCCAGCGACCACGGTGTCGTCGCCGCCCCCGACTGGGACATTCTCGATCAACAAATGTGTGCATCCGGGATTGATCGACGTTAGCGGTGAGCCGCTCTGCGGAGCGGAACGTGGCCGCAGTGTCCCGGGTGAGATGACGTTCCAGTGGATCGCTCGCAGGGCCGACGTCGCAAGCGCGGCAGGAGGTGCGGGGGCGTGCTGGTAGCTGATGAGTTGTTCCGCATCGCGCACGACGACCGTACGGGGCGTTCCCGGCTGAATCCGCGGGTGCTCGGTTTGGGGCTGACCGGTGGGCTGCTCAGCGAGCTGGTGCCGCACCGCCGGATCGTCATCCGCGACGGCGTGATCGTGCTGGTGTGCCGCGAACCGCCGCCGGATCCGTTGGCGCATGCCACGCTGGCGCAGCTGATTACCAGTCCGCAGCACAGCGGCCTGCAGACCTGACTGGCGTTCCTGGCTGAGACGCCAACCGACGAGGTGGGGAAGCGGTTGCTGCAGGCCGCCACGGTGCTCGTCGTGGTCGAGGCGTAGTCCGCAGGCTCCCCGGTGGTGTTGAACGCGGTGATGCGCGTCCTTGCTGCGGCCAAGGACCGGCGTACCTGCACGCGGCGCTGGCCGCGGCAGTCGCCGGACGGTGTGCGGGGTTGAGGTCACGGCTGCTGTGGGGTGAGGACCTCCGTCAGGTCGCGGAGCATCTCGGAGGCGGTGACGGGGTCGAGGACGTCGAACGTGCGGGTCAGGGTGCGGGGGGTCCACGTGCCCCGGGGGTGGTCGTTGAGCCAGACGGTCCGGAGCTCCTGGTCGGTGAAGATGTCGTGGGCGCCGATCGGGATGCCGGGGTCCAGGTCGATGACGATGGCGCGGTTGTCCGGGGCGGGGCGCCAGATCCAGCACTGCACGCCGGCGTCCTGGGGCTCGCCGCGTTGCCAGCCGCGGCGTTCCAGGCCGAGGAGGGTCTTCGTGGGGACCTTCAGGTCGGTGAACCTGGCGAGGCTCGTCGACGCCCGCTCCGACGCGGTCAGTGTGTGCACTGTGCGGCCCAGCTGCGCGAAGGGCTGGAGGATCTCGTAGTCGGCGAACACCGACACCCAGGCCGGCAGCTCCGCGCCGAGCAGGACGGGGTGGGCGAGTGCGACGGCCGCGGTGGGCGGGAGGGTGTACGAGTCGTCGGCGGAGTCGGCGAACGTGCCGTCCTCCGCGACACGGAAAGCGGTGACGCCGCCGTCCGCGACGCCGAGCGTGGTCATGCCGCCGTCCGTGGCGCCGAGCGTGGTCATGCCGCCGTCCGTGGCGCCGACGGCGGTCGCGCCGGCGCCGGGCTCGGCGGGCGGGAGGGTGGCGGTCCACACCAGACGCCGGGCGATGTGCCGCAGCAGCGGGTGCGCCACGACGTGGTCCTGGAACGACGCGGCCGTCCAGCGGCGCTGGCTGACCATCGCGGCCTCCAGGCGGCGGATCTGGTCGGCGGCGATGGTGCGGACGTCCTTCTTGAGGGCGGTGTAGCGCTGGTACGCGGCGGGCGCCAGCTCCTGGTCGTCGCGCACGCCCGGCTTCGGCAGGTCCTTGCGCGGCGCGCCGCCGTCGACGGTGACATAGGGCTTGAGCTGCTCGTCGAAGCCGACCACGAACTGGCGGGGCCCGTAGTCGAGCAGGAGGGAGCCGGAGGCGTCGAGGCCGAGGTCGGGGACCAGGCGGTCGGCGAGCTGCTCCTCGGTGAGGCCGAGCGACGCGGCGACCTCGGCGACCTTCTCCGTCGCCCGCTCCTTGAGGCCCTTGAACTTGGCCTTCTGCGAGATCCCGCTCAGGTGCGCCAGCGCGAGGTCGGAGCCGATGCCGGCGAGGACGTCCAGGCCGGTGACGGCCTTCGCGTGGCCGCCTTCGCCGGGCCAGGCGCGGATCACGGGGGAGAGGCGGCGGACGGTGTCGTCGTCGCCGAGCCACTGCAGGGCGAGCAGGGGCCACGGCTCCTTCGGCGGGGCGCCGACCGACTGCCACTGGGTGAACACGGCCCAGGCGAACTGGGCGAGGGAGCGGCGGTCGAGCTGCTCGACGACGAGCGGCACGCCCGCATACACCTCGTCGGGGCGGGAGATGGCGAGCATCGTGCACAGGTGGCGGGCCGGCTCGTCGCCGAGGGCGGCGGAGCGGTCCTTGAGCAGGATGCGGGGCATCAGCGATGGGTCGGCCCAGGCCGGCAGGTCGGGGATCTTCGCCGGCAGGACGTCGAGGGTGCTGCCGCCGAGCAGCACGTCGAGCGCCGCGGCGGCGTCGGGGCCGAACGAGGTGCCGGCGGCGAGGACCTCGTCGCGGTGCCGGACCGCGAGCATCCGCAGGACCTCCTCGGCCGCCTGCCGGTCCGGGCCGGTCGGGCCCACCGCGGCCGGGGTCAGCGCCCGGGCCGCATACGCCGGGTGCCGGTCGAGCCAGGCGAGCACGAGCGCCCGCAGCGACTTGAGCCGCCGCAGCGAGCGGGCCATGTGCGTGGCGACCTCGGGCGAGGCGAACGGCAGCAGCAGCTCGGTGCACGTCCCGGCCTGCTTGTCCGCGAGGTGCAGGGCGGCCGGCAGCGCGGCGAGCCCGAAGCGGGCGGCGATCGGCGGGAACCATTGCGGGGCGTCCCAGATCCGCTGGGGGCGCCAGTCGGGCAGCAGCTCGGCGACCACGTCGTCGGGGGCGGCCAGCATGAGCGTGACCTCGTGGTGCCCCTGCAGGGTGCCGGCGCGGTAGTGCTGCACCGCGGTCTTGATCGAGGTGTCGAGGGCCCACCAGGTCGCATTCGGCACGCGCCGGGCGGCCCACGCGTCCCGCTCGCCCGGCGCCCAGTCGAGCACGGGCTCGGCGGTGCAGGCGAGGCCGGGGACGACCCGCGGCCGCGAACGCGGGCGCCGCACCGTCCACGGCGGGGTGACCAGCAGCTCCGGCAGCGCCGGCGGCGACGCCAGGGGCACGGCGCTGTCGTCGGCCAGGACGGCCTCGACCCGCGCCTGCGAGGCGGGCGGCAGCGCGACACCGGCGGCGAGGTCGCGGTGCGCGAGGACGTGCACCCGCAGCATGTCCTGCGCGGCCCGGCCGGCGTCGGCGGCGAGGATGCGCAGCGCCCGCTCCGGGAAGCGGCGGGCGGCGTCGAGGGCGGCGAGCGGCACGTACTTGCGGTCGAGGCGGGCGACCAGCCCCGCGAACGCCTCGTCGGTCGGGAACAGCGCCAGGGCGCTCACGAGCCGCTGCTGGATCTCGGCGTCGACGTTGCCCGTGTCCAGCCACTCCAGCAGGTGCGGCGTGACGGCGGGTCCGGTGCCGTCCACGGCGGTCGCGAGGGCCTCGGTGTCGCGGGCGAGCCACCAGCCGCCGGAGGCGGGCGCCGCCGCGGCCAGGTGCGCGCTGCCGGACGCCGCGCACCACAGCAGCTTGGCCCGGTAGTTGTCGGTGGTGCCGGCCAGCTCCGCGGCGAGGCCGTCGACCCAGTCCCGCTGCGTGGGGACGAGGAACGCGGCGGCCGCCCGCCGGTCGGCCGATCGGTCCCGGTGGCCGGCGAGCATCGCGACCACCGCGTCGTGGTCGTCGTCGGACGCGACGGCGAGCGCCGCCCTGACCCGCCCGGCGAGCGCCAGCCAGTGCGGGAAGTAGCCCCAACCGGGCAGGGTCCGCCACGTCACCCGCGCCGGCACCTGGACGCTGTTGTGCATGTAACCGCCGGTGTCCAGGTCGATCGCCTCCACCGTGGCGGCGGCGGCGAACAGCAGCCCCCGCGTGGGGATCCACAGGTCGGCGAGCCGGGCCAGCCGGCCCGTGTCCTTCCACGCCACGTAGGGGGCGACGAGCGCCGCCACCACCCCCGCACCGGCGGCGGGGCCGCTGGACGGGTCGGCGAGATACGCCCGCGCGGGCGCCACGAGCGAAAGGTCGCTGTCGGGATGGTCGAGCCGGGCGTCGATCATGCCCCGCGCAGCGGAGATGAGCTCTGTGCCCCGGGCCCGGTCGTGCTTCAGCGCGGGCCCAGGGGTGCCGCCCCGGCGGGGGATGAACGCTTTGCGCCAGGAGGCCGGAAACTCGAGATCCACGCCGTCACACTAACGACGAGGTACGACAGAAAATCAGGCGCCGACGTACTCCGCCAGGTGCTGGCCGGTCAGCGTCGCACGGGACGCCACGAGCGCGGCGGGCGTCCCGGTGAACACGACCTGCCCGCCGTCGTGCCCGGCGCCCGGCCCGAGGTCGATGATCCAGTCGGCGTGCGCCATCACGGCCTGGTGGTGCTCGACCACGATCACCGACTTGCCCGCGTCCACGAGCCGGTCGAGCAGCCCCAGCAGGTGCGACACGTCCGCGAGGTGCAGGCCCGCGGTCGGCTCGTCCAGCACGTACACGCCGCCCTTGTCGCCCATGTGCGTGGCCAGCTTCAGCCGCTGCCGCTCGCCGCCGGACAGCGTCGTCAGCGGCTGCCCGATCGTCAGGTACCCGAGCCCCACGTCGACCAGCCGGCCGAGGATCACGTGCGCCGGCGGCGTGTGCGCGTCGGTCCCGGGGCCGAAGAACTCGAACGCGTCGGCGACCGACATCGTCAGGACCTCGCTGATGTCGCGGCCGCCCAGGTGGTAGTCGAGGACCGACGCGTCGAAGCGCTTGCCCTCGCACACCTCGCAGACGGTGGCGACGCCGGCCATGACCACCAGGTCGGTGTAGATGACGCCGTTGCCGTTGCAGTTGGGGCAGGCGCCCTCCGAGTTGGCGCTGAACAGGGCGGGCTTCACGCCGTTGGCCTTCGCGAAGGCCTTGCGGATGGGTTCGAGGAGGCCGGTGTACGTCGCCGGATTGCTCCGCCGGGAGCCGCGGATCGGGCTCTGGTCGACGGACACGACGTCGCCGAACGCGGGAACGGAGCCGTGCACCAGTGAGCTCTTGCCGGAGCCGGCCACCCCGGTGACGACACAGAGCACGCCGAGCGGGATGTCGACGTCGACGTCGCGCAGGTTGTGCGCGTTCGCGCCGCGGACCTTCAGATACCCGGACGGCGACCGCACGTCGGGCTTCAGCGCGACACGGTCGTCGAGGTGCTTGCCGGTGAGCGTGCCGCTGTTGCGAAGGCCCGGCAGGGTGCCCTCGTAGCAGATCGTGCCGCCCCCGGAGCCGGCGCCCGGACCCAGGTCGACGACGTGGTCCGCGATCGCGATCGCCTCCGGCTTGTGCTCCACGACCAGCACCGTGTTGCCCTTGTCGCGCAGCCGCAGCAGCAGGTCGTTCATCCGCTGGATGTCGTGCGGGTGCAGGCCGATCGTGGGCTCGTCGAACACGTACGTGACGTCGGTCAGCGGCGAGCCGAGGTGCCGGATCATCTTGACCCGCTGCGACTCGCCACCGGACAGCGTGCCGGAGGGGCGGTCGAGCGACAGGTACCCCAGCCCGATCTCGACGAAGGAGTCCAGCGTGTGCCGCAGGGCCGCGAGCAGCGGCGCGACCGACGGCTGGGATGAAGACAACGAGCTGACCCACGACGCCAGGTCGCTGATCTGCATCGAGCACGCATCGGCGATGTTCCTACCGTCGATCTTCGACGAGCGGGCCTCCTCGCTGAGCCGGGTGCCGCCGCACTCGGGGCAGACCCCGAACACGACCGCCCGCTCCACGAACGCCCGCACGTGCGGCTGCAGCGCGTCGACGTCCTTGGACAGCATCGACTTCTGGATCTTCGGGATCAGCCCCTCGTACGTCAGGTTGATCCCGTCGACCTTGATCTTCGTCGGCTCCTTGTGCAGCAGGTCGTTGAGCTCACGCTTCGTGTACTTGCGGATCGGCTTGTCCATGTCGAAGTAGCCGCAGCCGCTGAAGATCCGGCCGAACCAGCCGTCCATGCTGTAGCCGGGGATCGTCAGCGCACCCTCGCCGAGTGACTTGCTGTCGTCGTACAACTGCGAAAGATCGATGTCGTTGACCTTGCCGCGGCCCTCGCAGCGGCTGCACATGCCGCCCGTGATGCTGAACGCGCGGCGCTCCTTGATCGTCTGGCCGGCCTTCTTGACCGTGACGGCGCCGGCACCGCTGATCGAGGCGACGTTGAACGAGAACGCCTGCGGCGAGCCGATGTGCGGCTGCCCGAGCCGGCTGAACAGGATGCGCAGCATCGCGTTGGCGTCGGTGGCCGTGCCGACGGTCGAGCGGGGGTCCGCGCCCATCCGCTGCTGGTCGACGATGATCGCGGTGGTCAGCCCTTCGAGCACGTCGACGTCGGGCCGGGCGAGCGTCGGCATGAACCCCTGCACGAACGTGCTGTAGGTCTCGTTGATCAGCCGCTGCGACTCCGCGGCGATCGTGCCGAAGACGAGCGAGCTCTTGCCCGAGCCGGACACGCCGGTGAAGACCGTCAGCTGGCGTTTCGGGATCTCGATGCTGACGTCCTTGAGGTTGTTCACCCGTGCGCCCCGCACCCGGATCAGCTCGTCGGCCATCACGTCTCCCTCTGTCGTCGGCTCCCGTCCACGCTAATGGGACTTCCTCGGACCGACTTCTCGATTCCTGATCTGATTTCCTGATCTGATCGGGTCGGGGCGCCGTAAGTTTCATGCGCCGACCGGGCGGCCGCACCAACTCCACGACGCAGGCATTGACGGGTGTTATGTGAGCGCTAACATTCGCGTGCCTCTATCATCGCTCTGTCGTCCGGAGGACCTCCGATGCAGTTGTCTCGCTCCCGGCCGCTGGTGGTGGCCGCCTGTGCGGCCGTCCTCGCCGCCGCCGGCGTCGCTGCGGTGCTGACCGCGAACACCGCCCAGGCGGCCGCCGGCTGCCGCGTCGACTACACCGTGCCCAGCTCCTGGCCCGGTGGCTTCAGCGCCAACGTCACCATCACCAACTACGGCGACGCCGTGAACGGCTGGAGCCTCGCCTGGTCGTTCGGCGCCGGGCAGACCGTCACGCAGCTGTGGAGCGGCGCGGTCACCCAGTCCGGCGCGCAGGTCACCGTCACCAACGCCGGCTACAACGGCAGCATCCCCACCGGCGGCACCGTCAACTTCGGCTTCAACGGCTCCTGGAACGGCTCCAACCCGATCCCCACCGCCTTCTCGCTCAACGGCACGCCGTGCAACGGTCCCGTCGGCGGCTCACCGAGCGCGTCCGGCGGCTCCGGACCGTCCAGCCCGAGTCCCAGCACCAGTCCCAGCACCGGCCAGTCGTGCCCGTTGCCGTCGCGGTACAGCTGGACCTCGACCGGCTCGCTCGCCAACCCCAAGTCGGGTTGGGTGTCGTTGAAGGACTTCACCAACGTCGTCTACAACGGCAAGCACCTGGTCTACGCCA
>NZ_JBFAJA010000122.1:0-34405 GCF_040654975.1 Dactylosporangium sp. NPDC050588
CCAAACATAGTATTATTTATATTTATTTTTATTCGACATAACACATATTTATGTAGATGTTTGGGTGTTCGTCGCCCGCGCGCGCGCCCCCCCCCCCCCACAGCTCAGTGGCCGGTGCGGCGATTGCCGGCAATACGGTAATCAGTAACCGGCGCGGCGGCGGCAGCCCGCCGAAGCGGCGGCGCAGCGGGGTCGGTCGGAGCCGGCCAGATCTGGTCCGACTTGGCCAGGGTGGCGGTACGCACGACAAGCCGGCGCGGGCAGGCGCCACTGGAACGCAGGCGCTACAGTAGATCGTTCGGGCAACAAAAAAGGCGCCCTCGGGCGCCTGACTGATGGAAACGTTAGCCGACTGGAGACGGGTTGTCAAACGCATCCGACGCATCCGAGCTCGCGATTGAGCAAGCGCATCTCACGATGCTGTACGGGCACCTCGACACGCTGCGGGAGGAAGCGTCCACGCAGCTGCAACGGGCGCTGCTGCAGACCGGGGGCACGCCGGCGGACCGCTCGCACCGCGACTCGGCGACCGCGCGGTACACCGACCGCCTCGCCCAGTACACCGCCGTGGAGAACGGCCTGTGCTTCGGCCGCCTCGACTTCGACCGCAGCGACGCCACCGACCGCGGCAAGGCCGGCAGCGACAAGGACGGCAAGGCAGGCAGCCCCGGCAGCCCCGGCAACGCCGGCAACGCCGACGGCGGTCCTGACGGCGGCGCCGCGAAGAACACCGAGGTCCGCTACATCGGCCGGATCGGCATCTTCGACGAGGACAACGACTACGAGCCGCTGCTCATCGACTGGCGGGCACCGGCGTCACGACCCTTCTACCTGGCCACCGCCGCCGCACCCGAAGGGGTCAGGCGGCGCCGCCACATCCGCACCGAACAACGCACCGTCACCGGCGTCGACGACGAGGTCCTCGACCTCGACGAGGCGCACCACACCGGCCGCGGCGCACACGACGGCGTGGCGGGGGAGGCGGCGCTGCTGTCGGCGCTGAACGCGTCCCGTACCGGCCGGATGAAAGACATCGTCGAGACGATCCAGGCCGAACAGGACCACGTCATCCGCGCGGACCTCAACGGGGTCCTGGTCGTGCAGGGCGGCCCCGGCACCGGCAAGACCGCCGTGGCGCTGCACCGCGCCGCGTACCTGCTGTACACGCACCGGCAGATGCTGTCGTCGCGGGTCGTGCTGATCGTCGGACCGAACCCGACGTTCCTGCGGTACATCAGCCAGGTCCTGCCATCGCTCGCCGAGACCGGCGTGCTGCTCGGCACGATGGGCGACCTGTTCCCCGGCGTCGTCGCGCACGCCGACGAACCGGCGACGATCACGGAGATCAAGGGCCGCGCCGAGATGGTCGACGTGCTCGCCGCCGCGGTGCACGACCGGCAGCGGGTCCCGGACGAGCCGATCGCGATCCGCCTCGACATCCTCGACGGCGCGCCGGTCATGCTCGACCCGGAGGTCATCGCCGACGCCCGCGAAAGGGCGCGCCGCTCCGGCAAGCTGCACAACCTGGCCCGGCCCGTGTTCGACACCGAGATCATCCACGCGTTGTCGCTGCTGGTCGCCGACACCATCGGCATCGACCCGTACGCCGACGACCCCCTCGGCGGCGACGACACCCCCGGCGACCCGCAGATCCTCGACGAGGCCGACCTCGCCGAGATCCGCCGGGAGCTGCGCGGCGAGGCCGAGGTCCTCGGGGCCCTCGACTGGCTGTGGCCGATCCTCACCCCGCAGCAACTGGTTGCCGGATTGTTCGCATCAGAAATCCGGTTAACCGCCGCCGGCGCGCCGCTCGAGCTACGGCGCAGCGCCAGAGCGGCATGGGCCCCCGCGGACGTGCCGCTGCTCGACGAGGCCGCGGAACTGCTCGGCGAGGACGACACGATCCGCGAGATCATCGCCGAACGGCAACGCAAACGGCAGATCGCCTACGCCGAAGGCGCCCTGGAGATCGCGTTCGGGTCCCGGTCCATCGACGTCGAGGACGAGGACGACCCGGAGCTGCTGTCCGTCACCGACCTGCTCGAGGCCGACCGGCTCGCCGACCGGCAGGACGAAGGCTCCGCGCTCACCCCCGCCGAACGCGCCGCCGCGGACCGCAAGTGGGCGTTCGGGCACGTGATCGTCGACGAGGCGCAGGAGCTGTCGCCGATGGCGTGGCGGCTGCTGATGCGCCGCTGCCCGTCCAGGTCGATGACGGTCGTCGGTGACGTCGCCCAGACCGGCGACCTCGGCGGCGCCGCGTCGTGGGCGTCGGCCCTGGACCCGTACGTGCCGGGCCGGTGGCGGCTGCGGGAGCTCACCGTCAACTACCGCACCCCGGCGGAGATCATGGCGGTCGCCGCGGGTGTCCTCGCCGGCATCGACCCGGACCTGGAGCCACCCAGGTCGGTCCGGGAGGCCGGCGTCGACCCGTGGGTCCGCGGTGTCGCACCCGCCCGGCTGCCCGACGCCCTCGCCGAGGCCGCGACCACGGAAGCGGTCGAGGCCGGCGACGGCCGGCTCGGCATCATCCTCCCCGCCGGGACGTTCGCGGACCTGGTGCCGGCGGTGCTGAAGGTCCTCCCCGACGCCGCGGTCGGCGACGAACCCGAGCTCGCCGCGAAGGTCGTCGTCCTCACCGTCAAACAGGCGAAAGGTCTGGAGTTCGACGGCGTCATCGTCGTCGACCCCGACCGGATCGTGGAGGAGTCCCCGCGCGGCGCCAACGACCTGTACGTGGCGCTGACCCGCGCCACCCAACGGCTCGGCGTGCTGCACCCGGGCGTCCTGCCCGAATCGCTGCTCGCGGTGGTCGGCATCTAACCGGGAAAGAAACGCGGGAAAGAAACGCGGTGGGAGCGTGTTGGGTCGGACTCCAGCACGCTCACCGAACCGGCGCCGGCTCCGGATGCCTAGTCCGTTGCCGACCTGCCCGTGAGCGTAGCAACCCCCCGGATGAACCCTTCGCCGGTGGGGTCCACCTGTGCAGTCCACCCCAGTTTCGACAGGTCGGCAGCGAGCCCGGCGGCGTCATGGAAGAGTTTCACGACCTCGTGCTCGCTGCCGTCCCGCAGCCGGCGCAGCACCGTGTCCCTGCCGCCGGGCGCCACCCGCTCCGTCACCCGCTCCGCGGTGCCGGTGTCGACGAACACGACCCGCCCGCCGGGCCGGACCGCGTCGGCGACCGCCGACCAGAACCCGGCGAACCGCTGCGGCGGCACGTGCGACAGCCAGAACGCGAAGAACACCGTGTCGTACCGACGCCGCGGCCGCCACCGGAACAGGTCCGCCTGCTCGAACGTCGCGGTGAGGCCCTCATCGCGCAGCCGCCGCCGCGCGATGTCGAGCATCTCCGGCGCCCCGTCGACCGCCGTCAACCGCGCCGCCCGCCCGGCGAGCCGCACGGTCCACTGCCCGGTCCCGCACGCCAGCTCCAGGACGTCACCACCGACCGGCAACTCGTCCAGCACCCCGGTCAGTGCGCTGAACGACCGCTGCCCGTACACCTCGTCGTACTCCGGCGCCCGCGCCCGGTAGTACGCCAGCTGCCCGTCCAGCAGCGGATCCAGCCCGTCCCGCATTACCACGCCCGCAAATACGACAACACCGCTCGCACCCGTCGATTGTCCTGCGGACTGTCCTCGATCGCGAGCCGGTCGAAGATCCGCTGGATGTGGGTGCCGACCGTCTTCGGCGACAACGTCAGCCGCTGCGCGATGCCCCGGTCGGTCAGCCCCTCCGCCATCAGCGCCAGCACGTCCCGCTCCCGCTCCGACAGCACCCGCAACGCCGCCGGCACCGCCGGTCTGCGCAGCATCGCCTCGACCAGGCTGCCGTCCACGACGACCTCCCCGTCGTGGACCCGCCGCACCGCGTCCCGCAACGCCGACCGGTCAAGCACCCGGTCCTTCAGCAGATACCCGACGTGGGTGCGCCCGTCGTCGAGCAGCTCCATCGCGTACGCCACCTCCACGTACTGCGACAGCACCAGCACCGCCGTCCCCGGGTACTCCCGCCGGATCCGCACCGCCGCCCGGATCCCCTCGTCGGTGTGCGACGGCGGCATCCGGATGTCGACCACCGCCACGTCCGGCCGCTCCGCGGCGACCAGCCGGAACAACGCCTCCGCGTGCTCCGCCTCGCCGACGACGTCCGCGCCCACCGCCAGCAGCTGGGTCAGCCCCGCCCGGATGATGAGGTTGTCGTCCGCCACGACCACGCGAAGGCTCACCGAGCCAGGATCGCATCACCCGTCGATGCGATAGTTCAGACATGCTGAGCCGGCTCGCTCCGTCGGCGCGGGCCGCCTGGATCACCGGCGCCGCCGCCACCGTCGCTCTCGCCGCCGCCCAACCCGTGACCTTCCACCTCGGCCTGTACGGCGCCGACAACCGGCCCGTCACCGTCACCAGCCTCACCGTCATCACCGCCGGCCGCACCGTCGTCGCCGTCGGAGGGCTCGTCGCATGGGCCCGCCGGCCCGACAGCGCCACCGGACCGCTCCTGGTCGCGTGGACCCTGGTCAGCCTCAGCGCCGGCCTCGGCCTGCACGCCAGCGGCGCGCTGCTCGTCTGGTCCTACCTCAGCGGGATCATCAGCCGGGTCGTGTACGCCTACGCGCTGCTCACGTACCCCGACGGCCGCCCGGAAACGGTGGGGGAGCGCCGCTACCTGCGGGCCATCGCCGCGGCCCCGCTGCTCTGGCTCGGCTATGCCGCCGTCACCCCGTCCGCCGGGATCGACGCCGTCACCTGCCGGCGCACCGGATGCCCCGCGAACCCGCTGCTGCTGCACGAGTCCGCCACCGCGTCGCGGGCCTTCTGGGCCGCGCAGTTCGTGGCCGCACTCACCGCCGCGGTCTGGCTGCTCGCGCTGCTGTTCCGCCGGTACCGCCGGATGTCCGCCTCCCGCCGCCGCGCCAGCGCGCCCGTGCTGTGGGCCGCCGCCGCCCCCGTCGTCGTGTTCATGACCGGGGTCCTGCTCGACACGTGGAAGGCCCCGACCGGATGGCTCTACTGGGCCGACCACCTCACCATCTACACGGTGCCCCTCGCCATGATCGTCGGGCTGCTCGCGTCCCGGCTCGCCCGCGCCGACGTCGCCGCGCTCCTCGTCCGGCTCCGCTCAGCACCCGTCGACGACCTGCGACCAGGCCTCGCGCAGCTCCTCGGCGACAGCGACGTCCAGATCGCCATCCCACTGTCCACCGGCGACGACGCCCGCTTCGTCGACCCTGCGGGCCGGCCCGTCACCGTGCCCGCCGCGCCCGGCCTCGCCCGCACCGACATCGGCGGCGGTGTCCTGCTCCTGCACCACCCCACGACCCGCACCGAGGACCCCGCCCTGTTCGACGCCGCCGTCGCCGCGGCCCGCCTCACCCTCGACAACGTCCGCCTCGCCGCGCAGGTCCGCGCCCAGCTCGCCGAGGTCGACGCCTCCCGCGAACGGCTCGTCCGCACCGGCGACGAGGAACGCCGCCGCCTGGAACGCGACCTGCACGACGGCGCCCAGCAGCGCCTCATCGGCCTCGGCATGGCCCTGCGGTCCGCCCGCGACGCCGTCGAGGACACCAGCCCCGCCGCCGCGCTGCTCGACGACGCCACCGACCAGCTGCGGCAGTCGCTCACCGAGCTGCGCGACCTGGCCCGCGGGCTGCGCCCCGCCCTCCTCGCCGAACGCGGCCTCGTCACCGCCGTGCAGACCCTGCTGCTCACCGTCCCGGCCCGCGTCACCCTCACCGGTGACCTGCCGGGCCGCCCCGACCCCGCGACCGAGACCGCCGCGTTCTTCGTCGTCGCCGAGGCCCTGCAGAACCTCACCCGCCACGCACCTGACGCCGACGCCACCGTTACCCTGCACGCCGCCGCCGGCCGCCTCACCGTGACGGTCACCGACGACGGCCCCGGCGGCGCCGACCCCCGCCGCGGCACCGGCCTGCGCGGCATCGCCGACCGCGTCGCCGCTGCCGGCGGGCACCTCGACGTCACCAGCGTCCCTGGGCACGGCACCACGATCAACGCGGACCTGCCCATGCACCGCCACGGCCCTGTTACCGCTCCCTGAGCCGCAGGTACGCGTCCAACGCCGCCGCACCCGCCAGCATCGCCCGGCTCCGGCCCGTCAGCCGCGCCCGCCAGTCACCGAGCATCGCCTCCAGCGACTCGACGCTCCCCGCCGACCGTACCTGCGCGATCACCGGCGCGACCTGCCGCAACAGGTACCCGCCCCGCCGCAGCTGGTGCGCCAGCAGCGCGTCCCGCACATCCGCGGCGCTGTACACGCGAAATCCCGTCCTCGGGTCCCGGCCCGGCTGCACGACACCGGCCCGCTCCCACTTGCGCAACGTCGCCGGCCGCACCCCGAGCCGCCGCGACAACGGCCCCACGAACGTGTCACCGCGCCCCTGCGGCACCGGCCGCAGATCCTGCAGCGCCGCCTCGACCGCCTGCACCGTCCGCCGGTCCTCCAGCAGCTGTGCGTGCCCCTCGTCGACGATCCGCAACGCGTCGTCGACCGCATCCCGGTGCACCGCCCGCAGGATCTCCGTCGCCGCCTGATGCCCGTGCCCCGGCACCAGCGCCACGAACGCGTCCAACGCCGCCGCGTGCAGCGTCGTGTACCTGCGGTATCCGCTGTCCGTCCGCTCCGCGTCAGGCAGGATCCCGGCGGCCTCATAGTTACGGATCGCCTGCGTCGACAGCCCATGCGCCCGGGCCAGGTCAACCGGTCTTTGAAACTTTTCCGGCACGGTCACCGTCTCCACCGGGCTTCAGGTTCAACTGTAGATGCAACGATACCGTTGACGTAATGACCTACCCCGTGTCCGCCGCGTCCGTCCGCCGTCTCCTGCCGGCACCGCCGCGGGTCCTCGCTCTCGGCGAACCCACCCACGGCGAGGACGTCCTCCTCGACGTCCGCAACGACCTGTTCCGGGACCTCGCCACCACGTCGCCGTTCCGGACCATCGCCCTGGAAACCGACTGCCTGAAGGCCCTCGTCGTCGACGACTACGTCACCACCGGCGCCGGCACCCTCGACGACGCCATGAGCAGCGGCTTCAGCCACGGATGGGGCGCCGCCACCCCGAACCGTGACCTCGTGCGCTGGATCCGCGCCCACAACGCCGACCTGCCGCCGTCCCAGCACCTGCACTTCGCCGGCCTCGACGGCCCCCTGGAGCTCACCACCGGCCCGGCCGCCCCGCACCAGGCTGTCACGGCACTCCATGCGGCGTTGGCGGCGTCGGTACCGCCGGAGCTCCTGCCATCCACGGACCTCCTCGACGAGGTGCTCGGCCCCGAGGACCGCTGGACGGACCCGGCCGCGCTGCTCGACCCGTCCCGGTCCATCGGCCAGACCCCGGCCGCCGCCAGGCTCCGCCTGCTCTGCGACGACATGGTGGCGCTCCTGGACACCCACGCCCCGGCGTTCCCTTCCCGCACCGACCTGGACCGGGCGGCCCTGTACGCGCGCACCGCCACCGGCCTGCTGCGCTACCACCACTGGATGGCCGACCAGACCCCCGCCCGCATGCCCCGCCTCGTCGGCCTCCGCGCCGCCATGATGGCCGCGAACCTTCTCGCCCTCACCGGCCGCGGCCCCGCCCTCGTCCACGCCCACAACCTCCACCTGCAACGCCACCAGTCGACGATGCGCCTCGGCGACCAGCACCTGACGTGGTGGAGCACCGGCGCGCTCGCCGCCACCCACCTCGGCTCCGGCTACGCGTTCCTCGCCACCGCCCTCGGCACCATTCACCACCACGGCGTCCACACCCCACCCCCCGACACCATCGAAGGGCATCTCTATCGCTTGCCGCCGGACCGCTGCCTGGCCGACCCGCACACCCTGGCCGTGGAATTCAGCGACACACCACCGGCCGCTCGTGTGTCGCCGTGGTTCGGCTACTTCCCGCTCGACCCCGCCCACCTGACCGGCCCGTCCGCCCCCGACGGCATCGTCTTCATCAGGGACTCACCACCGGCCGGCCCGGGGGAGTGAGCCGGCGGGGGAGCGCACCACCCGTGTCGGGTCTCCGGCATCGGGACTTCTCCCGATGCCGTCCACTTTCCACGATGGTTCCCTGAACCCGTGCCACCCCGGCGTCCGCCAAACCCACTGCAGCCGCCGGGGGGAGACCCGGACCCCTTCAGGCGACCAACCCAGACCCATCGTTGCCCCGCCGTCGCCGCGGCGGGGCAACGATGCCACACCCCGTCACGCACCTCGCGCCGAGGCCTTCGCTCGCCAGCCCGTCCGCCGCGGATCGCCGGCGCGCGGTGGAGCCTGCCTCGCCTACCGCACGAGCGCCTCCGGAACCCGCAGGTCCTCGTGCGCGTACAGGGCCATGACCTCGGCGGGGTCGTCGGCGCGGGTCACGTCGGCGATGCGGTCCATCAGCTCGTCGTAGTCGGCGCCGGTCTCACCCCGGTACGCGGCCTCCATCCGCCCCCACTCGTCCCACGGCAGCAGCTCGAGCTTGTTGAGCGCGGCGAGGTCCCGCACCGCGTTGCCCTGGATCTCCGCGGGACCGAAGTTCTCGGTGCCGCCCACACCGAACTGTTTCGCGTCGATTCGGCCCGCCCGCCACGCCGTCCACGCCTCACCGCCGGTCAGGAACAGCCCTTCGTCGAGGTCCTCGGGGTGCGGCAGCACGGTCCCGCCGACGATCTCCGAGTCGGTGCGGACCCACCGCCCGTCCCGGTGGTGCTCGACGACCCAGTGGTCCAGGCCGAGACCCTCCTGGAAGTACGTCGCGAACCCGCACCTCGCCCGCGCCGGGATCCCGCGCAGCCGCAGCAGCGCCACCGTCAGCACCGTGAAGTGCCGGCAGGTGCCGACCACCCGCCGGTCGGCGGCGCGTGGCACGTGCAGCGGGTCACCGTCCAGGCGCAGTAACGCGTGGACGATCCGGTCGGCGTGCCGGAGCTGGTTGTCGTCGAACCGTTCGCCGGGCAGCGCGAGGCCGCCGGTCTCGTTGGGGTGCACGATCAGGGTGTGCGCGAGCCTGCAGATGCCGTCGGCGTCACCGGGCACCCCGGCGAGCGCGTCACCCGGCACGGCGGCCAGGTCGGTGAGTGGTCCCGCAGTGCGGTAGTCGATCCCCGTCATGCCCAGGACCCTACCGGCCGGGTACGACAGAACTCAGGTTGACATAATGTCGATTATCGAACATTTAGGAGACGGGGACGGAACCCACGGGATGTGTCCAGAGTGTGGCTCGCAGTTTCGGGCGTGGTTGGCGAACGCGGTGAAGCTCACCTGCCGAGCGGAGAACCGAGCGCTCAACGCTGCCGAGCACGGACGACAAGCAGCGGACGGTGGAGACGCGTGTCACGGAACGTGCATGGATACCGGACGGATGTGCCAGATCGACGCAGGTGGGCATGGATGTCCCTCGCATGGGTGACGCGACGCTAGGTGATCGGCGTATGCAGCCGGTACCGTGTACGTATGCGTGAGGTGCGCAAGGAGCGGGTCACGGTGACGATGCCCGCCGATGAGGCCGCTGCGGTGCGGCGGTTCGTGGACGCGGGTGGCGCGGAGTCGGTGTCGGCGTATGTCGCCGAGGCGGTCCGGGGCCGGCTGGCGCGGGACCGGGCGCTCATGGCGCTGAACGAGCTGTATGCGCGGCGTGGGGTGCGCATGGCACCGGAGCACCACGCGTGGGCGCGTGAGGTGCTGGGGGTGGCACCCGCCGGGCCGGTGTCGTGACAGCGGTGGGCGGCCGCATCCTGGACAGCTCGGCGATCCTGGGGTTCGTGGCCGGCACGCCGTACAGTTCGGCGATCGTGTGGCATGCGGTGGATCAGGGTGTCGTGCTGGCGGTGCCGGCGGCGGCGCTCGCGGAGGCGTGGGCGCAGACGTCCCCGAAGGACTACGACGTGCTCAAGGTCCTGCTCAGCCTGCCGGTGGTGGTCGTCGACGACCTGACCGCCGCGGATGCCGTGGACAGCGGCGCGTTGTTCTCCGGTGAGGGCGGTCCCGCTCTGGTCGCCGCCGCGCATGTGGTACGCCGTGCGCAGGCCCGACCGGGCTGGGCGATCGTCACGGACCGGCCGGAGCTGCTGCGGACCCTGGACCCGCACGCGGAGATCGACGAGCTGCCCTGATCGCATGATCCATGTCGTACGGTGTGTCGCGTTCGAAAATGTCGTACCTGACTGATAGAACGTTCCCGTACACATGTTCGACTGAGGAGGGTGCGATGGTAGCCGCGCGGACCGCGGCCGGAGGCTTGTCGACGGTGGAGCTGGAGCAGATCCGGGACACCCTCGCGGCCGGCCGGAAGCCGAAGGTGGTGTTCACGGAGGCTGCCGGCCAGATCGCCGGGCAGCTCGGGCAGGTCGTGCAGCTGACCGACCCGGAATTGTCCGAGGAGTGGGTGGTGGTCCGGTTCGGCCGTGACGAGCTGCCCTTCTCCCCCGCCGACCTGAAGATCGCTCCGAAGGCGGCGCCGGCGCGTCGCACCCCGATCGTTCCCGCCCCTCGTGAGGAGAGCTCCGTGTCCGCGCCCGCCGTCGAGCAGCCCACCGACTCCGCCCTGCCCGGCCCCGACGCCCAGGCCGACCCGGCACCCGCCACCACAGAGGCGGGCGGCGCGACCGACGGCGACGGCGTCAAGGACACCGCGGCGAAGGACACCGGCAAAGACGCGGGCAAGGACAGCGCGAAGGACCGGGAGCCCGTGGAGAAGTCCTCGGGCGTGCCGGCACCGAGGGCGACACCGGCGAAGAAGGCCGCGCCGAAGCCGAAGGCGCCGGCGGGGCTGACGGTCACGTTGGCGTATGCGGACGGCGAGTGGACCGTGGCCGCCAACCAGGGCGCGAAGTCCCTCGCGAAGCCGTATGTCATCAAGGCCAGCGAGGCGCTCAAGATGGTCGGCATGCTCGACGTCCCCGGCGTGCATGAGGCGGTCGAGGAGATCGTGTCCGCCGCCCGTGCCGAGGCCGAGTCCCAGGCGGAGCGGCTGCGTGCGGAGCTGGCGGAGATCGAGGCCCGTCTGGCCGAGCTCCGCGAGGCGGAGTAGCGCCGAGCCCCGGACTTCCGGGGATTGATCAGTGCCCGGCCGGCCGGGCAGAACATCTTCGCGCCGAGCGCCTGATGGACGGGCACGTCAACCATCAGGCGCTCGGCGCGAAGTTCGCAGGTCTCAGGTCGGGCCGGAAGCCGCTCACGTTGACGGGTGTTGACGCTCGCGCCGTGGATCGGGTTGCCTCGTCCGCCGACAGGGCTGAGCTGCACGAACCGCCGCACCGCAGCAGCCTTGTACCCGGACTCCCCCGGCTCCGCCACGTACACAGCTTGCAAAGAAAGTTTTGCAAAGGATTCTTTGCAGGCATAGTCTCGGCGTATGGTCGATCCCGCGGACCTTCCTGTCGCGTCGCCGGGGTACGTGCCCGAGCCGGGCGCGCTCAAAGCGCTGGTCCACCCGCTGCGGCTGCAGCTGCTCGAGGCGCTCAGCGTCCGCGGCCAGGCCACCGCCACGCAGCTCGCGGCGGAGCTCGGTGAGAGCAGCGGCGCCACCAGCTATCACCTGCGTCAGCTGGCCCGGCACGGGTTCATCGAGGAGGTGGCCGGTGCCGGCACCGGCGCTGAGCGGTGGTGGCGTCCGGTCACCGGCGGATGGACGATGCCCGCCAGCGTGCAACGGGCACCCAGCGGCATTGCCGCGACGGCCGGCACCGTCATCGCGACCCTGCTGGAGGCGTCGCACCGCCGGCTCATGGAGTTCTACCGGACGCTGTCGCAGTGGCCGCTGCCGTGGCAACGGGCCGTGAGCCGCCAGCAGGCGCACCTGGAGCTGACCCCGGAGCAGCTGCGGGCGCTGTCGTTCGAGGTCGAGGCGGTGGTCGACCGGTTCCGGCAGCTGCCGCCCGGTCCGGACACCCGCCGGGTCCGTGTCGAGTTCGTCGCCTTCCCCGTCGGTGAACCCCGCGAACCCGGCGAACCTGATGAATCCGGCAAGCCGGACGCTGGCAGAGACAATGATGGCGATGGCGACGGGCCTGACAGGGCAGCCGGCGATGGGTAGCCTCAGCAGCCGTTACTGGCGGCTGTTCGGTGCCAGTGCCACGTCGAACCTCGCCGACGGCATCGGCCGGGCCGCGCTCCCGCTGCTCGCCGCGACCTTCACCCGCGACCCGGTCCTGATCTCCGGGGTGTACTCGCTGGCGTTCCTGCCCTGGCTGGTGTTCGCGCTGCCGGCCGGGGCGCTCGTCGACCGCGGTGACCGCCGCCGCGCGATGGTGGTCGCCAACCTCGGGCGGGCGGGCGTCGTCGGCGTCGTCGCGGCCGCCGCCGGCACCGGGCACGCGTCGGTCCCGCTGCTGTACGCGGCGGTGTTCACGCTGGGTGCCGCCGAAACCGTGTACGACAGCGCGGCGAACGCCCTGCTGCCCCAGCTCGTCGGGCCCGGGCAGCTCGACCGCGGCAACAGCTGGCTGGTGACCGCCGAGACCGTGGGGCAGCTGTTCCTGGGCGCGCCGGTCGGGGCGTTGCTGTTCGCCGTGGCGGTCGCGGCGCCGCTGGCGGTCAACGCCACCGGGTTCGCGCTCTGTGCACTGATCATGCTCACCGTGCCCGGCTCGTTCCGGCCGCAGCTCGCGCCGACCGGCTCGCTGCGCGCCGACATGCGCGACGGGCTGCGATGGATGCTGCGCCATCCGCTGCTGCGTGGACTCACCGTGCTGTTCGGGTTCACCGCGGCGTTCCAGGCCATGTCGATGTCGGTGCTGGTGCTGTTCGCCCTCGACGTGCTGCAGGTCGGCAGCCGCGGGTACGGGCTGCTCCTGCTCGCCGGTGGCGTCGGCGGGCTGCTCGGCGGGCTCGCCGCACCGTACGCCGGTCGCCTGCTCGGCCGCACGGGCACGCTGAGCGCGGTGGCGCTGTGCACCCCACCGGCCGTCGTCGGGATGGGCCTGACCAGCGACGCCGTGTCCGCGTTCGCGTTGTTCCTCGTCACCGCGTGCCTGGTCATGATCGGTAACGTGCTGACGATGTCGCTGCGGCAGACCCTCATCCCCGAGGAGCTCTTCGGTCGCGTCCAGGGGGTCTGGCGTACCGCCGTGTGGGGCGGTATCCCGGTCGGTGGGTTCGCCGGTGGCGTGCTCGCCGACGCCACCGACGTGCCGACCGTCTTCGTCGTCGCCGGCCTCGGCTATCTCGCCACCGGCGTCGCCGTCACCGCCCTGCTGTTGCGTCACCGGGCGCTCACCGCCGCTGCCGCGCCGGCCGGGGGCTGAAACGCGGCACGGTGGTGCGCTATGAAGAGCGGTATGGCGCACGGGGGTTCGGTCGGGCGGGCGGGGCGCGGGATGGCGGTGGCGACGTTGGTGTCGCGGGTCGCCGGGTTCGTGCGGCTGGTGGTGCTGGCGTCCGCGCTGGGGCTGGGCAGCCGGCTGCTGGACGGGTACAACGTGGCGAACACGCTGCCGAACGCCGTCTACGAGCTGGTGGTCGGCGGTGCGATGGCCAGCGTGGTGGTGCCGTTGCTCGCGAGGGCGGCGGTCACCGAGCCCGACGACGGGGTCGTGTACGCGCAGCGGCTGCTGACGTTGCTGTTCTACGTGCTGGCGGCGGTGACGGTCGCGGCGATGGTGTCGGCGCCGTGGCTGGTGCGGGTGTACGCGCCGGGGTTCGCCGATGAGGAGCTCGCGCTGGCGGTCGTGTTCAGCCGGTTCTTCCTGCCGCAGATCCTGTTCTACGGCGTCAGCGCCACCGCCGGTGCGGTCCTCAACATCCGGGGACGGTTCGCCGCGCCGATGTGGGCGCCGCTGGCGAACAGCGTCATCGTGATCGCGGTCAGCGTCGTGTACCTGCTGATCGGGGGCGGCACGAGCATCGACGCGTTGACCGGGCCGCAGCTGCTGGTGCTGGCGGTCGGCACGACCGGCGGGGTGGTCGGTCAGACGGCGCTGGTGGTGTGGGCGCTGGCGCGGAGCGGGTTCGTGCTGCGGCCGCGGCTGGATCCGCGGGGCATCGGCATCCGGCGGATCGGGCGGCTCGGCGGTTGGGTGCTCGTGTCGGTCGTCGCGGCGCAGGTCCTGATCGTGGCGGCGACGCGGGTGGCGTCGATCGGCGGGCCGGGTGGGATCAGCGCGTACCAGAACGCGTTCGCGGTGTTCCAGATGCCGTTCGCGGTGGTCGCCGTGTCGGTGATGACCGCGATCCTGCCCAGGCTCAGCCGTCACGCGGTGCGGCGGGACCACTCGCGGATGACCGAGGACCTGTCCCGGGCGGTGCGGCTCGCCGTGGTGGCGCTCGCTCCGGTCGCGGCGGCGATGCTCGTGCTCGGCCCGCAGCTCGCCACGCTGCTGTTCGCGCACGGGCGCAGCGCACCTCCGGCGGTCGCGCTGCTGGGTGCGGTGGTGGCGGCGTTCGGGGTGGCGCTGGTGCCGTTCACCGGTTACATGATCCTGCAGCGGGGCTTCTACGCGCTGCAGGACACCAGGACCCCGGCGCTGATCACCGCCGGGGTGACGGTCGTCGGGGTCGGCGGCTGCTTCGCCGCGGCGTGGGTGCTGCCGCGTGCGGACATCGTCGTCGGGGTGCCGCTGGCGTACGCGGTGGCGTACACGGCGGGTCTCGTCGCGGCGGCCGCGGTCCTGCGGCGCCGGTTGGGGCGGATCGACGGCCGGCGGCTGGTCAGCACGCACGTGCGGGTCGGGGTCGCGGCCGGGCTGGCCGGTGGTTGCGCCGCGGTGGCGGTGCTCGTGTGTACGCCGCTGGTCACGCCCGGGTTCGGTGCGGCTCTCGTCACGTCCGCCGCGGCAGGTGTCGTCGGCGTTGTCGTGTACGTCGTGGCCGGCCGTATGATGCGCCTCACCGAGCTGCGGCAGCTCGTGTTCGTCGCCCTGGCCGGCATCCGGACCAGCTGAGGATTGCCGACTACCGGATTGCCGGTAATCGCTTGCCGGTTGGCTGTTGCCCGTCACTGGGCCGCCGGCCGGATGGAAGGGCCGCTGGAAGGACCGGCGGTGGGATGTGCGTGGTGGCAGGGGTGACGCTACCGTTCCCTGGTTCAGTTCGGAGTGACGGTGGCGGGATGACAGACGTGGAGCAGGGTGCGGCGGTCGGACACGGTACTGCCGGCGGCGAGGTGAGCCTCTCCCCCGCCGCGGTCGGCGGCGCCGGGGGCTCCTTGGTGGACGCGGGTCCGGACCTACCCGGAGCAGCGCCCACGGTTGGAGAACAGGCGGACGTCCGGGCGGCACAGGTGCCCGCAGCGGCGCCGGCGGCCGGCGACCCGTGGCGGGTGCCGCGGTTGTGGCGGTTTCTGCTGGTCCTGGCCAGGGAGGTGGTGCGGCCGGTCGCGCGGATGCGGGTGACCGGGGACGTGCCGGCGGAGCTGCGCGGCGGGCCGGTGGTGTTCGCGGTGAACCACATCGGGCCGTTCGACCCGGTGGCGATGAGCGCGGCGTGCCGGGTGGCGAGGTTGGCGCCCCGGCTGATGGCGACGGGTGGGTTGTTCCGGGCGCCGGTGGTGGGGTCGATGATGCGGGCGGCCGGGCACATCCGGATCAACCGGCGGCAGGCGGACGTCGGCAACGCCGTCGACGTGGTCGCCGACGCGCTCGCGGTGGGGTCGCATGTGCTCGGGTACCCGGAGGGGCGGATCACCCTCGACCCGGGGATGTGGCCGGAGCGGGGGAAGACGGGGATGGCGCGGATCGCGTTGCGGACCGGAGTGCCGGTGGTGCCGGTCGCGCAGTGGGGTGCGCACGAGGTGGCGGCGTGGGGCGGGTTCGGGCCGACGGTGCGGACGTTGGGGCGGTCGCTGCTGCGCCGGCCGGTGGTGCGGGTGCATTTCGGTGCTCCGGTCGACCTGTCGGACCTGGACCCGGCGGTGCCGGGGGCGGCGCAGCGGGCCACGGACCGGATCATCGACGCGATCACCGCGGAGCTCGTCAAGCTCCGGGTGGACGAGCCGCGCCTGCCGCGGTACGTGGACCCGGTCAGGCCGTTGTCGACGCAGCGCCGGCACCGTCCGGCCCGGTGACGGCCGACGAAACGGTGGCTGCAGGCGAGACGGCGACTGGGGGCGAGACGATACCGGCAGGCCGCAGCATGTAGACGTCGATCGGGTCGGCGGCGGTGACGGTGAAGCCGTGCCGCTCGTAGAGGCGGCGGGCGGCGCTGCCCTGCAGGACGTTGAGCCGCACCGGCAGCCCGCCGGCGTCGGCGCGGTCCAGTTGCGTCCGCAGCACCGCGGAGCCGATCCCGTGGCCGTGCAGGTCGGGCCGCAGGTAAAAGTGCTCCAGCCACAGCTCCCCCGCCGCCGGGCGCAGCGCGACACAGCCCGCGACGGCACCGGCGACCTCGATCACCGTCGTGTGCCGCGGCGTGAACGAGCCGAGCAGCCGCTCCCGGACCCGCACCGGGTCGTACCGGCCGAGCCGGGTCAGGTCGGGGCGCAGGACGACGGCGCGGAGCTCGGCGATCGTGATGGCGTCGCCGACGCGGGCGGGCCGCAGCGTCCAAAGGGTCGGCGTCCAAAGGGTCGGCGTCGAAGGGGCCACGGCCGGCAGTATCGCAACCGGACCGCTCCCACGAACCGCTCCCCCGCTCCCCTGCCCCCGCCGACGTGGACACGACAGCCCGGTTTCGGCGGGGACGCACGGCAGCAGGGGGCAGCGGATGCAGGCGTCGGCGCGTACCCGCAGGCGGTGGCGGCTCGCGATCGGTGGGGTGATCGTGGTGCTGCTGTCGGTGGCCGCGTTGTGCGTGGTGGGGGTCGGCAGGACCCGGCACGCGGCGGAGACGGTCGCCCGGTCGACGGCGTTGTCCGACGCGTACGCGCGGGCGAACAAGGCGATCGCCGAAGAGGAGTCCCTGGAGCGCAAATACCGGCTGGACCGCGGCGACGCGGTCCGGGCGCGGCACGCGATGGCGGGGGCGGCGTTGCACGCGGCGTTGAAGGATGTGGAGGCGCGTGGCGGGGCGCCGGACCGGGACCTGGCGCTGCGGCTGCGGCACGTCCACGACGAGTACGGGTACGCGGTGCTGCGGGTGTTCGCCGCGGTCGACAACGGCGACCTGGCCGAGGCCGCGCGGATCAACAACGACGACGTGGACCGGATCTTCTACCAGTTGAGCGCGGAGATCCAGGCGGCCGCGGACCTGCACGCGAGCCGCGCGGACGCGGCGATCGCGGAGCTGCGCCGGGTGGAGGCGCTGGTGTTCGGTGGGCTGCTGACCGCTGTCGGTGTCGGTGCGGTGCTGCTGATCGGTCTGGGGCTGCTGGTGGTGCGGTACCAGAACGCGATGATGGCGCAGGCGGACCGGCACGAGCACGCGGCCCGGCATGACGCGTTGACGGGGTTGCCGAACCGGACCCTGTACACGGAGCGGCTCGAGGCGGCGATGCGGGCCCGGGACGCGGTGCTGTCGGTGCTGCTGCTGGACCTGGACCGGTTCAAGGAGGTCAACGACACGCTCGGCCACCAGTACGGCGATGAGCTGCTGGTGCAGGTCGCAGCCCGGTTGACGGGCGAGGTGCGGGCCGGGGACACGGTCGCGCGGTTGTCCGGGGACGAGTTCGCGGTGCTGCTGCCGGGCGCTGACGTCGACCGGGCGCGGGCCCTCGCGGGCAGGTTGCAGGAGCGGCTGCATCAGAGTTTCGTGTTGCGGGACGTGACGGTGGACGTGGAGGCGTCGATCGGGATCGCGGTGCGGCAGCCGGACGCCGGCACGGCGGAGGCCGCGGATGAGCTGCTGCGGGCCGCGGACGTCGCCATGTACGCGGCGAAGGACACGAAGAACGGTGCCGTGGTGTACGAGCCGGCGACGACGGCGGCTCCGCCGAGCCGGTTGCTGCTGCTCGGGGATCTGCGCCGGGCGCTCGCCGAGGCGGAGGAGCTGGTGCTGTATTACCAGCCGAAGGTGGCGCTCGCGTCCGGGGAGCTGTGCGGGGTGGAGGCGCTCGTGCGGTGGCATCACCCGACCCGGGGGCTGGTCGCGCCGGCTGAGTTCGTGCCGATGGCGGAGAACACGGGCCTGATCAACCTGTTGACGACGCATGTGCTGGGCCGGGCGGTGGCGCAGGCGTCGGCGTGGCGGGCTGCGGGGTGGACGGTGCCGGTGGCGGTGAACCTGTCGCCGCGGTGCCTGACGGACCCGACGTTGCGGGACCGGGTCGAGGGGCTGCTGGCCGAGCACCGGTTGCCGGCGCAGCTGCTGCGGCTGGAGGTGACGGAGAGCGCGGTGATGGCGAACCCGGCGCTGGCCACGGCGACGCTGCGGGGGCTGCACCGGCTCGGGGTCCGGTTGTCGATCGATGACTACGGCACCGGGTATTCGTCGATGGCGTACCTGAAGCAGCTGCCGGTCGACGAGTTGAAGATCGACCGGTCGTTCGTGGTGCACCTGTCGGGTGCGGACGACGACGACGCGGTCCTGGTCCGTTCCGCGGTGGATCTGGGGCACAACCTGGGGATGACGGTGGTCGCGGAGGGTGTGGAGCACGCGGTGCAGGTGGAGGCGCTGCGCCGGCTCGGGTGTGACATCGCGCAGGGCTACCACTACGCGCGGCCGGAGCCGGCCGATCATCTGCGGCCGTGGCTGCAGCCGGCCCCGGCCCGCTGAGCAGAAGGCCGCGAAGCCGGCGAAGGCCCGCCACGACAACTGTGGCGGGCCTGAACCGAAACCCCCTGGGCTACGTGTGCGGGGCCCAGAACCCGGCGAGGGAGCTGGTGGCCGGGTCGTCGGACGCCAGCAGCGGCGCCCACGGGTCCGCGCCCGCCGGGACGTCCGCGCCGTCGTACGCGGCCAGGTCGGCCGGGCTCGCCGGGTCCGCGGTCACCGCCGGGTCGAACGCGGCCGCCGTGTGGTCGGGGCCGCCGAGGACGTCGGCGTCGGTCCACGGGAACCCGTCGACGGGTTCGGGTGGGCTGTCCAGGTGCAGCTCCTCCGGGAACGTGTGCCCGGGCCAGCCGTCGGTGTCGCCGTGCAGGTCGGGGTCGCTGCCGAACGGCTCCGCCCCGCCGTCCACGTCCGTGTCGACGGTGTGTTCGGTGTGCTGGTCGGCGAGGGGTTCGAACTCGGCGTGCTGGTTCGGGTCACCGTCCGCGTCCTCGAAGTGCGCGTCCGATGTGTCCGAGGTCTCGTGGTGGACGGACTGGTCGTAGTCGTCGGCGGCGTGTTCGGTGCCGAGCGGCTCCTCCAGGTCGTCGGCGCCGTGGCTGTCGTGCCCGTCGCCGAGCGCGGTGTAGTCGTCGTGCCCGTCGAACCCGGCGTCGCCGAACGCGTGCCCGTCGCCGAACCCCTGTTCGAACGCGCCGTCGGTGTGGCCGCCGCCGAGGTCGGCGGTGTCACCGGTGTCCGGTTCGTCCCCGGACTCCGACCATTCCCAGTGCCCGTCCATGATCCAACCCCCTTACGCTTCGGCCGGTGCGTCGGCCGCGTCCGCGGGTGCGTTCGGCGCCAGTGCCCGTACCCGCACGAGGACCTCGTCAACCTGTTTGATGCGGGCTCGCAGGCCTTCCCGTTCCGTGTTCAGTGCCGCCTTGCGCTTCGCCCGCTCCGCCTTGTCCTCCGCGAGGGACTTGTCGATGTTGGCGATGTGCGCGTCGAGCTGCTTGAGCCGCCGTTCGATCGCCTCGTCGAGGGCGAGGGTCAGCGCGTACTGCAGGTCGGTGAACCGGTGCATGATCTCGTCGGACAGCGCGGCCCGGGCCTCGCCGAGGACCTCCCGCAGCCAGGTGCGGGTCTGCTGCTTGTCGGTCATGCTCTTCCGCTTGAAGATCATGTACGCGCCGGCGGCGAGACCGAGACCGATGCCGATGACGGGGATGACGAGCCCGGCGCCGGCGACGCCGGCGAGACCGATCGCGCCGGCACCCGCCATCGCGCCCCGGCCCGCCATCATCGCCATACCCGCGGACGACATGACGACCATCGCGCCGTCCCCGCCGCCGCCGTCGCGGCGGGGCTTGGTGCCCAGGGCGTGCCGCAGCTTCGCGTTGAGCTGCCGCAGCACGTGCTGCAGCTCGTTGGGGTGGAACACCTGCGCGAGGACCCGCTCACCGACCTTCCGGAACCGGAACTCCAGGTCGTGGGACAGCCGCACCGACAGCGCGTACAGCGCCTTGTCGACCTCCGCGGGCAGTTCGCTGATGTCGCCGCGCCCACCCTTGTCGATCTTCTCCATGAACTGTTCCTGCAGCTGCGTCATGTACGAGCGCAGCCTGGTGGTCGCCTCGACGCGGGCCCGCTGCGTCTCGGTGGACAGGGCGAGGGACCACTGCCGGGACTCGGTGCGTTTGCGGGTCGCGACCTGCGCGCGTTCCTCCTTGGCCCGTTCGGCGTCCTTCGGGTCCGGGTCGGTCGCCTTCATCCGGTCGCCGAGCTCCTGGTCGATGCGGATGTACTCCGACCGCACGGACCGCAGCACGTTCGCCTGCTGCAGCAGGTGTCCCTTCTTCGCCAGGTCGATCAGCGCGTGCTGCAGCTCCGCGATCCGCGACTCGCGGATCAGCTCCCCCGCGGACTCCTTCGGCAGTGTCATCGCCAGCTCGGCGAGCCTCGCGGACACGGGGAACCACGGCGCGGCCCCGAACCGGGGCGCGTGCGTCTGCAGCTGCCCCTTGTTGTCGGCGAGGATCGTGCGCCACCCCGGGTACGCGTCGACCTTCGTCAACGCGAACAGCACGAAGTTGACCTTCTTGCTGGCCTCGATGAGGAAGTTCATCTCCGGTTTGGAGAACGGTGAGGACGAGTCGACGACGAACAGCAGCGCGGTGGCGCGTTCGACGGCGTCCATCGCGACCTCGGCGTGCATCGAGTCCAGGCCGCCGGTGCCGGGCGTGTCGGTCAGCGTCAGGTACTGCAGCAGCGGCGCCGAGTGGTGCACCTCGATCCGCCGGGGCGGGCGCATCCCGTCGGGGAGCCGCCCGAGGACGGTGCCCCAGTCACGCAGGTCGCTGAGGTTGATCGGGATCGGGTCCTCCCGGCCCGGCACGTACGCGCGGGCGCCGTGCTGCGGGTTGTGGGTGAACTCCAGGTAGGAGGCGGTGGCGACGGCCGCGTCGACCGGCGACAGGTTCGGCACCCCCATCAGCATGTTCGTGAGGCTGCTCTTGCCACGTTTCGTCTCGCCGACCACGACGATACGGGGGCGTTGCACGTCCCGGCGGCGTTCGGTGTCGACGTCCGCGGCCGCGTCCGGGTCGATCTTGCGCAGGTAGGCGAGGGACCCGTCGACGCCGGCCTTCAACAGCTTGCCGAGCGCCGCCTCCGGGCTCGGTGGTTTCGGCTTGCCGTTCGCGGGAGGCGCCGCGTTCTCGGTCGACGTCATCGTGGCTGCTCCCTGTGCTGGTTGTTCTGCGGGACGGTCGGGTGGGCGCCGGTCGGCCCGCCCGGGTTGCGAGGCGCCTGGTACACGGTGACGATCGGGGCGCGCAGCACCCGCCCGTCGCGGTCCAGGTAGCCGGGGACCTCGACGGCGGCGATCGACCCGATCAGCGCCGGGTCGGTGCTGGGGGCGGCGCCGCCGGCTTCGTGGTGCGCCGGGTCGAACCGGACCCCGGTCGGCTCCAGGGTGGTAACGCCGGCCTCCTTCAGGGCGGCGCCGAGCCGGTCGCCGAGCGCTTTGGACGTGACCCGGTCCCGGACGTAGATGCACGCCTGCACCAGCGCCCGCCGGTCGTGCTCGGCGGGTCCGCCACCGTTGTGGCCGGCGGTGACGGGGACCTGCACCTGCCGGGGGCCGCGGGCGGACAGCAGCAGGAGCAGCAGCAGCGCCGCGCCGACGAGCAACGCCCCGACGAACGCGGTCGCCGCCGCGGTCACCCCGAACGTCTCCCGGGTCGTGCACGCCGGGGTCGCCGCCTGCGCGACCTGCGCGGCCTGGGTCGCCGGCTGCTGCTTCGGCGGCGCTTCGGGGGCGCCACCGCCGCCGATGGAGTCACCGATGCCGGCGCCGCCGTTCGCGGTCGTCGGCGCCGGCGGCGGCGCGGTCGTGGCGGCCGTCTGCGCCGGCACCGCCGGGCAGTCGGGGCCGCCGCTGAGCAGACCGGTCGCGACGCCGGTGAGCACGGCGACGATCAGGGCAACAGCCACGGCGACGAGACGCAGGCTGTTGTTGGACGAGAGCATTCCCGGCTCCTGGGGGTAGGTGCCTTCAGTTGACACGGGCTTGGCCACGGATACGTTGGGACAGCAGGTAGAAGCCGCGGTGCGCGACGAGCGCGACCCGCGACTGGGACGGGCTGGCACCGGCGACGGCGTAGGCGCGCCAGCGGGTCGCGGCGTCCAACGCGGCCCGGACCATCTGGTCACGGTCGGATCCCTGCAGGTTCAGGATCCAGGCGGGGTCGTTGGACAGGGCGAGGCGGGTCAGTTCGCCTTCCATCTGGTCGGGCAGGTCCACGGCGCCGGTCGTGACGAGCTGCGCGACCTCCAGCAGCCGCAGCCGGTGCGACTCCGGCTGCTGCAGGACCCGTTCGATCGCGTCGCGGAGCAGCTCCCGGTCGTGGGGCCGTTCGGCGTGGCTGGCGATCTTCTCCAGGCTCGACAGCGCCCACCCGGCCTTGATCGCGTCGGTGCGCCACCGGAACGCGTGGTCGAGGGTCTGCCGCAGCCGCGGGAACCCGGACGCCTGGAACAGCATCCGGACGAGCTCACCGGTGGCGAGGGTCGGCTTGTTCACCAGCTGCGCGATCGCGAACGAGATCCCGTACAGGTCCAGCAGCCGCAGCAGCCGCTCCCGTGACTCGCGGGTGATCCCGCATTCACGGGTCGTGAACAGGTCGACGGACGCGAGCAGCACGGTCCGCTCGCCCTGCGGGAGCGCGGCGAGCTGCCGCAGCGCCTCGCAGTCCGCCGCGGTCAGCCGCCCGGCTTCGGTCGTCTCGGCGAGCAGCCCGACGACCGGGACCACGTCGGACACGACCCGGCGCAGCACCTTCGACTGGTCGGAGGCGAGCGGCGCGACGATCGGCCACGGGTCCTGCCCGCCGCCGGCGAGCTTGTCGACCTTGTTGAACAGGCCGAGGGAGTTGATCGGGTTGCTGGACAGCCGGGCGGAGATCGACCGGAACGCCTCCAGCGCCTGCACGTCGTCCTCACGCACCGACTGCGTGAACACGTAGATGATCGCCTCCGCGCCGGACAGCGCACCGGCGGAGTCGGAGTCGAGGTCGTCGTCGATCGGCGCCTCGGAGAACAGGAACCGGCGGGCCTGGTCCGACACGGACGTGTTCGCGCTGGACAGGCCGGGCGTGTCGACGACGGTGAGGTCCCGCAGGTGGTCGCTGGTGAGGGTCACGTCGACGTACGCGACGTCGTGGCGGGCGACGCCGAGCCGCTGCGGGATCATGCCGGCCTCGTCCAGCGGCAGGCTGACCCGGGCGCCGTTGCGTTTCACGACGTCGACCCGGTCGGACGTGCCGTACCGGAACTGGGTCACGATGCGGGTGCACTCACCGACCTCGGTCGGGGCGACCCGCCGGCCGATGAGCGCGTTGACGAGCGTCGACTTGCCCGACTTGAGCCGGCCCGCGATCGCGACCCGCAGCGGCTCGCCGAGCCGTCGCCGCACGTCGACGACCTGTGCCTGGGCGCCGCCGCCGAGCCGGTTGCCGACCTCGGCGCACAGGTCCGCGACCCGGGAGCTGAGTGGTCCTGGAGCCACGGCCCGTCAGCCCTGAACCGCGGTGTGGCCGGACACAAGCCCTGAACCGGGCGCGGATACGTCGCCGTGGAGACTGATCACCGACTGCGCGAGGCCGGTGTGTTCAGCCAGAATGCCGACGTACCCTCGGGGTTCCAAGGGGTGGTCCTCGCTCATTACTCGCTCCCGGGTGGAATCAGACCGTCATGTCACGCACGTACGGCACACACATTACGAATATCCTGCGCGCGCAGGATCCCATGTTCGTGCCACGAATGGAGGCGAGAAGTGCCTGAGGCACCGACTGACGAGCCAGTCGCCGGTGTGCCCGCCGCTGTCCCGGTGGGGGTGCCGGCCGGGCGGGCGACGGTGGGTGCCGCCGTGTGGCCGCCCGCCGACCTGGTCGCGGCGGCGGTCGACGCCCTGCGTAACCCCGGTCTGGTGGTCATCGCGGGCGCGCCCGGCACGGGCCGCTCCACGGTGCTGAAACGGCTCGGTGAGACGTTCCGCGGCACCGTGTTCGCCGGTGGTGCCCTCGCGATGCTGCGTGGCGTGCCCGCGTTGCCGCTGTCCCGGGCGGTGCGGGTGCGACTGCCGTCACATGAGGCGCCGCTGCTCGCCGAGGCCGTCCGCTCCCGGGTCCGTCACGGTCTGCTGCTGCTCGACGACCTGCAGTGGGCGGATCCGTTGACGGTCGCCGCGCTTCCCGCGATCGCCGAACACTGTCGGATAGCCGTCACGTTGCGGACGCCGCACCGGCTGCCCGGCGACGCCGAACAGGTCCTGCGCGCCGCCGCCACGGCGTGGCTGAACGTGCCGGCAATGCCCGCCGACGCCGCCGCCGCGCTCGTCCGGCAGATCGCGCCCGGCGCGACCACCGCCGTCGTCGCCGACGTCGTGCGCCGCGCCGGCGGGGTCCCCCTCGCCGTGACCGCGATCGCGAAGCACGTCGCGCAGGGCGGCACCCCCCTCGACTCCGACAAGGGTCTCGCGTACACGGTCGCCGGTGCGCTCGCCGACCTCAACCGTCCCGCCCGCACCGCGATGGCGGCGCTCGGCCTGCTCGGCCGGCCGGTCACCGCGACCGTCCTCGGTGAGGGCATCACGGAGCTGACCGGAACCGGTCTCGTCGAGGTCGACGCCGCCGGGATCGCCGCGCCCGTGTCCCCCTACACGGCGGAGGTCGCCGCCGGTCTCCTGGAACCGGCGGAGCGGGTCGCGTTGCACCGGCGGCTCGCCGGTCTGGTCCCGCCGCGGGAGGCGGCCCGGCACCTCGCCGCCGCCGGCGCACACACCGACGCCTACCAGGTCGCGGTCCGCGCCGCCCGGTCCGCCGCGTCGACCGGGGAACGCGCCGAGCTGCTGCTGCTCGCCTGTGACCTGCCGGGCGTGTCGCCGGCCGCGGACGTGCGCCTGGACGCGGCCCGCGCCGCCCTCGCCGCCGGCCGGCCCGGCTCGTGCCTGCGCGTCCTGCCCGCCGACGCGGTCACCGACCCGGCGGTCGGCGCCGTCGGTGCCGTCCTGCGTGGTGAGGCGCTGCTGCAGCAGGGCAACGCGGTCGCCGCCGCCGACGCCGTCACCACCGTCGGTGACGGCGAGCCCGGTGAGGTCGTCGGCGCCCGCGACCGGGTGCGGCTGCTCGCGACCCTGTCCCGGGACCCGGACACGGCGCTGGCCCGCGCCGAGGAGCTGCTGCGCGTCCACGGTGACGCGCCCGCCCACCCTGGGCTGCGGGCGGCGATCGCCGCCGTCCGTGCCGGCACCCGCCGCCCCGGCTGGGAGTACGGTCTGGCGTCCGCGGCGTCCGCGGCCGGGCAGGCCGGTGACGTCCTCGCCGCCCGCTGGTCGGCGTGGCTGCTGGTGGAGACCCTCACCGCCGACGCCAGGCTCACCGAGGCGTCGAACGCGGCCGCGGCGGCCGCGGCGGCGTGCGCCGGTGACCTCGCCTACTCGTGGCAGACCAGGTTCATCGCCGCGCAGCTGTGGTGCGACGCGCTGCGCGGCGACGAGATCGACGAGGTCGTCCGCCGCGCCGGTGACCTCACCGACCGGACCCTCCCGGCGGTCGCCCGCGGCTACGCGGTCGCCGCCGCCAGCCTCGCCGAGGCCGACGGTGGGCTCCTCGCCCCGGCCCGGGCGCGGCTGGACGCGCTCACCGGCCGGCCGTCGTCGACCGGCCCGGTCCTGGACTGGGTGACGCGGGAGGCGGCGTGGCTGGACGGGCAGCCGGACCACGCGGTCGGCCGCGCCGGTGACCTGCCCGCCCCGCCGCTCGTCGACGGGCTGCGCCGGATCACCGCCCGCTGGGCCGCGTACGACGCCGGCGACACCGCATCCCCCGACGCGGGGTTCGGGGAGGGTGACCGGCCGCTCGCGGCGGTCGCCACGACCCTGGACGCGTGGAAGGCCCCGGACCTGTTCGCGGCGGCCGCCGCCGCCTGGCACGACCTCGCCCGCCGGGAGGAGGTCCGGTGCCTGCTCGCCCAGGGCACCCTCGAGGAGGACGCGGAACGGGCCGTGCCGCCGCTGCTGGAGGCCGAACGGCTCGCCGAGGAGGCCGGGCTCGTCGTCCTGCTCGGCCGGACCCGCCGGGCGTTGCGCCGCCACGCGATCCGCCGCGACACCCGCGGCCGGCGCGCCGGCGACGACCTCACCGACCGGGAACGGGACGTGCTGCGGCTCGTCGCGAACGGCGAACCGACCCGCCGGATCGCCGGGCAGCTCGGCATCTCCCGGGAGACCGTCGAAACCCACATCCGCTCCGGCATGCGGAAGCTCGGCGCCCGCACCCGCACCGAAGCCGCCGCACTCGCAATCGAGGACCTTGGATGAGTAACGGTGTGCTCTTGTGCGGTGGTGCCTGTGCACCGCATCGTTGGCGGATGACACCCGCTGCACCGCCCCGACCAACCGGCCACCTGACCGGTCACGTGAACGGTCAGGGCCGCTGATGGCGGGCGACCCCGCTCACGCACCCCGTTACGTCGTCGCGTCCGGCGGCGACGCCACCAGCGTGCTGCGCCGGCTCGCCCGCGCCGGTTGGAGCACCCGGGAAGGGTTCGCGCTCACCGACCAGGCGTGGGACGTGTCCGACGCGCGGCTCGCCCTCTACGGGCGGGTCGCGGAGGCCGACACCGCCGAGCTGGCGCTGCTCGCCGCGGCCCGCGGCGCCGGGATCGTCGCGATCTGCGACACCGGCGGCGACATCGGCCGGGCGTTGCTCGCCGACCTCGCCCGGATCGGCCCGGTCAGCACCGACCCGGACGCTGACCTCGGCACCGGCCCGGAACCCGACGCCGGCGGCCCGCAGCTGGCCCCGGAGCAGCGGGCGCTGCTGGAGCGGCTCGCCGGCGGTGAGACGATCGCCGCGGCCGCCGCCGCGGAGTTCCTGTCGCTGCGGACCGCGAACCGGCGGATCGCGGAGGCCCGGGAGGCGCTCGGCGTCCGCACCACCCGCGAGGCGGTCCTCGCGTACCTGCGGATCAAACGCGAAGGCGGCTGACCCCAGGCTGACCCTAGACAGTGTCAGGGCCCGTCACGGATGTCCGTGACGGGCCCTTCCGCGCTGCGGCGGGGGTTAGTTGAACGCGGTCATCAGCAGGATCACGAACAGCACCGCCACGATCACCAGCACGACGACGATGACCGCGACCCAGTTCCGCTCGCCCTCGTCCTGCTGCGGGGCGGGCGCCGGCGCCGGCGCCGGCCGGGTCACCTGCGGCGGGAACGGCCCCGGCCGCGCCGGCTGCTGCTGCACCGGCGCCGGCGACACCGGCGGACGGTACGGCTGCTGCACCGGCGGTTGCTGGACGGGCGGCGGCTGCCGCACCAGCTGCACGGGCGGCTGCTGCACCGGCGGCGGCTGCTGCCGGACGAGCTGCACCGGCGGCTGCTGGACGGGCGGCGGGGCCTGCCGCGTCAGCTGGACCGGCGGCTGCTGCCGCACGAGCTGCACGGGCGGCTGCTGCTGGATCGGCGGCCGGTTCATCCCCGGCGACACCGGCACCGCCGACACCGGCCGCTGCTGCTGCGGCTGCGGGGGCGGCGGGGTCGTCGTGCGCGGCATCCCGGACGCGCGGGCCGGCGCCGACGGCGCCCCGATGCACAACGCGCCCTCGACGACGACGGTCTCCGGCTGCTCCAGGGTCGTCGGCGCCACCCCGAGCTCCGTGTGGATCAGGTGCGCCGCGAGCGGGATCCGTGACGACCCGCCGACGAGGAAGATCCCGACGAGGTCCTTCGGCTGCAGCCGCGCCGACTCGATCGCCCGGCGCAGACACGACACGGTCCGCTCCAGGTACGGCTTGACGAGCCCTTCCAGCTCCTCCCGCGTCAGGTGCGCGTCCACCTCCAGGGACGGCAGGTGGATGTCCGTCGACGCGGTCCGCGACAGCATCTCCTTCGCGCCGCGGACGTCCTCGTACAGCAGCCGCCGCTGCCGGCGCGCGTTCGCGTCCGACGGGGTCGCGATCGACGCCCACTTCTCCGCGTGGCTTTCGGAGTACACCTTGCCGAGGTGCTCGACGATCGCGTGGTCGAAGTCCAGACCACCGACGTCGGGCAGGCCGTCCTCGGCGAGGACCTCGAACCCGGACTGGGTGCGCCGCACCACGGTCGCGTCGAACGTGCCGCCGCCGAGGTCGTAGATCGCCAGGGACCGGCCGACGGGCACCGCGGAACCGAGGACCGCGGTGAAGTATGACGCGGCACCGACCGGCTCCGCGATCAGCCGCGGGTTCCCGAGCCCGGAGATGCGGGCCGCCTCGATCAGCGCCGACCGGCGCCGCTCACCCCACCGCGCCGGGTGCGTCATCCGCACCTCGTCGGGGGCGGCGCCGAGCTGCCGGCGGGCCTCGGTGTTGACCAGCGACAGCACGTGCGCGAACAGCCGCGGCACCGGCATCGGATGGTCACCGATGAACACCTCACCGTCGTCGATGCGACGTTTCGGGTTCGGTTCGAACCGGGCCGGGTCGAGCCGCGCGTTACGCTCGGCGTCCCGGCCGACCAGCACTTTCCCGTCGGTGTTGAAGTACAGAGAAGAAGGCAGCAAGGGGGAACCGTCGAACAGCAGCGGCCGCATCCGTGAGTCCGGGGTCCGGACCATCGCGACCGTGTTCGACGTGCCGAAGTCAATGCCGAGCACGCGCATGTGCGTCACCCTACCTGTACAGATCCACACTGCGCGTCGCCCGGCAAGCCTGCCGACAGTCGTGTGTCAGCACGAGGACAGCAACAGGTAACCCGCCGTTACGCAACCACACCGGAAGATCACCGCATACTGTCCGCGTGCCCTATCTTGACCTGCCCGGACCGCTCGGTTTCGCGCACCGCGGCGGCGCCGCGGCCGGTGACGAGAACACGACAGCTGCGTTCGCCCGCGCCGTCGACCTCGGCTACCGGTACATCGAGACCGACACCCACGCGACCGCCGACGGTGTCCCCGTCGTCTTCCACGACGACACCCTGCAGCGGATGCTGGGCCGGCCGGGCCGCATGGTCGACGTGACGTGGGCGGACCTCGCGTCCGTCCGGGTCGGTGGCGCCGCCGCCGTCCCCCGCCTCGACGAGGTCCTCGACGCATGGCCCGACGTCCGGTTCAACATCGACTGCAAGACCGACGCGGCGGTCACCCCGACGGTCGACGCGGTCCGCCGCGCCGGCGCCGAAGACCGGGTGCTGCTGGCGTCGTTCTCCTCCGCCCGGCTCACCCGCATCCGCCGCGAAGCCGGCCCGCGGGTGGCGACGTCGGTCGGGATGCGGGAGGTCACCGCCCTGTGGGCCGGGTCCATGACCGGCCGGCCCGTCCGGGTCGCCGGCAGTGTCGTCGCCGTGCAGATCCCACCCCGGTACGGGCGGCTCACCCTCGCCCGTCCCCGCTTCATCGACTACCTGCACCGCCTCGGCCTGCACGTGCACCTGTGGACGATCGACGACCCGGTGCAGATCGGGCACTTCCTGGACCTCGGCGTTGATGGCATCATGACCGATCACATCGAGGTGCTCCGCGACGTCTACCACGCCCGCGGCATCTGGAACCCCGCGTAAATCCCGGCGTAGGAGAGGCCCCCGTGTCAGCTGTCGACACACCCGAGGCACCGCAGCTCAGCACGAAACGTGAACGGGTCGGCTGGTACTTCTACGACTGGGCGAACTCCGCGTTCTCCACCACCGTCGTCACCGTCTTCCTCGGCCCGTACCTGACGTCGATCGCGGAGCAGGCCGCCGGCTGCGACGGCGACGCCTGCGACAGCGCCGTCATCCACCCGCTCGGCATCGCGATCGCGCCCGGCGCCCTGTTCCCGTACACGGTGAGCCTGTCGGTGTTCCTGACCGTGTTCGTCCTGCCGGTCGTCGGCGCGATCGCCGACCGGTCCCCGCGCAAGAAGCAGCTCCTGGCCCTGTTCGCCTACATCGGCGCGGCCGCGACCGCCGGGATGCTGTTCCTCACCGGCGACCGGTACCTGCTCGGCGCCGCCCTGTTCCTGATCGCGAACATCGCGTTCGGCGCGTCCGTCGTCGTCTACAACTCGTTCCTGCCGCAGATCTCCTCCGAGGAGGACCGCGACCGGGTGTCCAGCTTCGGCTGGGCGTTCGGCTACCTCGGCGGTGGCCTGCTGCTGCTGCTCAACGTCGTCGCCGTCCTCATGCAGGACACCCTCGGCATGACCACCGGCGAGATCGCCCGGTACAGCATCGTGTCCGCCGGCCTGTGGTGGGCCGGGTTCACCACGATCCCGCTGCTCAGCCTCCGCAACCGGCCGCCGCAGGAGGCACCGGCGAAGGGCGTGAACGTCCTCACCGACGGGTTCCGGCAGCTGTGGCACACCCTGAAGTCGTTGAAGGCGTACCCGCTCACCCTGTTCTTCCTCGTCGCGTACCTCATCTACAACGACGGCATCCAGACCGTGATCGCGCTCGCGTCCCAGTACGGGACGAAGGAGCTGCAGCTGTCCGACGACGTCCTCGTCCCGACGATCCTCATGGTGCAGTTCCTCGCGTTCGCCGGGGCGCTGCTGCTCGGCTGGCTCGCGAAACGGTACGGGGCGTGGAAGACCCTCCTCGGCAGTCTCGTGCTCTGGACGGTGATCATCGTCATCGCGTACTTCCTGCCGGCGAAGGAGCCGCTGCTGTTCGTCGCGCTCGGCGGCGGCATCGGCCTCGTCCTCGGCGGGTCGCAGGCGCTGTCCAGGTCGCTGTTCTCGCAGCTGATCCCGAAGGGCCGCGAAGGCGAGTACTTCGGCATCTACGAGATCTCCGACAAGGGCACCAGCTGGCTCGGGCCGCTGCTGTTCGGCCTCGCCTACGACACGACCCGCTCCTACCGGGTCGCGATCATCTCGCTGCTGGTGTTCTTCGTCGCCGGGTTCCTCGCGCTGCTCGCCGTCCCGATCCGCAAGGCGATCGAACAGGCCGGGAACACCCCACCGACCCGCCTGTAGCCCGCCTGTAACCCTCCCGTACACCTCCCGGCCGCAGGTCACTACATTCACCTGCGTGCGATTCCGGCTCCTCGGTCCCCTTGCCGTCCACGTCGACGGCCGGCCGGTCGAGGTGCCCGCCGCCCGGGACCGGGTGCTGCTGGCGATGCTGCTGCTGCACCCGGGCCGGGTCGTCACCGTCGACCAGCTCGTCGACGCCGTCTGGGGTGACCACGCGCCGGCGACGGCGCGGGCGCAGCTGCACACGTGCGTGTCCCGGCTGCGCCGGCTCCTGCCGGACCTGATCAGCACCGACACCGCCGGCTACCGGGCCACGGTCGCCGGCGACGACCTCGACACCGTCACGTTCACCGCGCTCGCCGCCGCCGGCCGGGCCGCCGCCGCGGCCGGTGACCTGCCGCAGGCGCGGACCCGGCTGCGGGCCGCCGTGGACCTGTGGCGCGGCCCGGCGCTCACCGGCGTCGACAGCGCCGCGGTCCGCGCGCACGCGGTCGCGTTCGAGGAACGCCGCGACGCCGCCCTGGAGGACTGCGTCGACGTGGAGCTGCGGCTCGGCCTGCACGCGTCGCTGATCGGGCAGCTGACGGCGCTGGTGGAGCAGCACCCGCTGCGGGAACGGGTGACGGGGCAGCTGATGACGGCCCTCGCCCGCGCCGGGCGGACCGCTGACGCGCTCGCCGTGTACCGGCGGCTGCGGCGGACCCTCGACGACGAGCTGGGCCTGCCGCCGAGCGACGCCCTGCAGCGGCTGCACGAGGACCTGCTGCACCCCGCCGCGGACCCCGCCCCCGCCGCGCCACCACCGGCCACTGTCCCGGCGCCGCAGCGGCCGTGGACGCTGCCGCGGGACGTCGCCGACTACGCCGGCCGCGACGACGTCGTCGCCGGAGTCGTCGCCACCGTCGACGCCGCCGACGCCGCCGGTGGCGGCACCCCGGTGGTGGTCACCGTCGACGGGATGGCCGGCGTCGGCAAGACCAGCCTCGCCGTCCACGTCGCGCACCGCGTCGCCGGCCGCTACCCCGACGGGCGGCTGCTGCTGGACCTGCGCGCCCACAGCGACCGGCCGCCGCTGCCGCCGCACGAGGCCCTCGGTGTCCTCCTCACCCACCTCGGCGCGGCCCGCATCCCCACCGACCCCGACGACCGCGCCGCCCGGTGGCGGACCGAGACCGCCGGCCGGCGGCTCCTGATCGTCCTCGACGACGCCGCCGACGCCGCGCAGGTCACCCCGCTGCTGCCCGGCGCGTCGGCGTCGCTGGTCATCGTCACCAGCCGCCGCCGCATCGCCGGCCTCGACGGCGTCCGCCCCGTGTCCCTGGACGTCCTCGCACCCGCCGAGTCGCTCCGGCTGATCACCGGGGTCGTCGGGGCCCGCGCCGCCGCCGACCCGGCCGCGACCGCCGACGTCGCGGACCTGTGCGGGCACCTGCCGCTCGCGTTGCGGCTCGCCGCGGCCCGGCTCGCGCACCGCCCGTCGTGGAGCGTCGCCGACCTCGCCGACCGGCTCCGCCGCGCCCACCCCGCCCCCGTCGACCTCGCCGTCGACGGCCGGTCCCCGCACGCCGCGTTCGAACTGTCGTACCGGCAGCTGCCCCCGCACGCGCAGCGGCTGTTCCGGCTCCTCGGCCTGCACCCCGCCGGTGACCTGTCCGTCCGCGCCGCCGCCGCCATCACCGCCACCACCACCGCGAGCGCTGAGGATCTCCTCGGGCAGCTCGTCGACGCGCACCTGCTCAACGAACCCGCCGCCGGCCGGTTCCGGTTCCACGACCTGCTCCGCGAATACGCCGCCCACCTCGCCGCCACCGACCCGGAACGCGACCCGGCGACCACCCGGATGCTCGACTTCTACCTGCACACCGCTGCCGCCGCGACGAAAATCTGGGAAAGCAACCCGGACCGGGACCCGATCGACTTCACCGACGTCGGCCCGCACGTGCCCACGTTCACCGGCATGCTCGACACCCGCGAGTGGCTGAACGTCGAATGGGTCAACGTCGCCGCCGTCACCCACCTCGCCGACCGGCTCCACCGGCACCGGCACACGATCCTGCTCACCCGCGCCCTGTGGGCGTACCTGTTCCGCAACTCGATCAACGACGTGTCCCTGGACCTGCACCGCCGCGCCCTCACCGCCGCCGAAGCCCTCGACGACCCGGACCTCGTCGCGATGGCCCACAACTACCTCGCGTCCGCGCACGCCCGCAGCGGCGACCTCACCGCCGCCGCCGGGCACCTGCAACGCCTCGTCGGCCACCCCCGCTGGGGTGCCCGCGCCGAGTCGAACCTCACCTACGTGTACCTCAACGTCGGCCGGTTCCGGGAAGCGCTGACCCTCACCGAACGGTCCCTCACCGCCGGCGACGACCGGCGGCAGGTCAGCGGCCAGTGGACACCGCTCGCCGCGACGCTGCGGGCCCTGGGCCGGCACCACGAGTCCGTCCTCGTCGCCCAACGGATCATCGCCTACGCCCGCGGCACCGGCAGCGACGGCGGCAGCACCTGGCCGGGCGCCGTCGGCGCGGTCGAGCTCGGCGCGACCCGCGCCCGCCTCGGCCAGCACCGGCAGGCGACCCTGCTGCTGTCGTGGGCGCGCCGGCAGCTCGGCGTCGACGCCGGCCCCGGCTCGGAGATCGAGGCCCGCACCGTCATCGGCGCCAGCCTCGTCGCCCTCGGCGACCACGACCGCGGCCTGCGGCTGCTGCACGGCGCGTACGACGACGGCCGGCACCTCGACCCGACCGCCGCCTGCCACGCCGGGAACACGTACGGCGAGGCCCTGCACACCGCCGGCCGCCCCGCCGACGCCGAAACCGTCCACCGGTGGGTCCTGGACCGGGCGACCCGCGCCCAGCACCGCTACGAACAGGCCCGCGCCCACCGCGGCGTCGGCACCGCCACCGGCGACCCCGACACCGCCCGGGAACACCTCACCGCGGCGCTGCGCCTGTTCGACGAGATGGGCACCCCGGAACGGCACGAGGTCCGCGCCGCCCTCCGACGGCTGGGTGGCCCGCCACCGGCCCAGTAGGCTGCACCGTCGTGACGTCCTCCACCCAGACCCTCGACGAAGACCCGTCCGCGTGCGTCGCCGCCGGTGACAGCCGGCTACGCCGCGGTGGCTCCCTGAAGTTCTTCTACGGACCGATGGACTGCGGCAAGTCGACCCTCGCCCTGCAGATGGACTACAACCACGCCCGGCAGGGCCGCCGCGGCCTGGTCCTCACCACCATCGACCGGGCCGGGCCGGGCCGCCTGTCCACCCGCATCGGCCTCGGCAAGGAAGCCGTCGAGGTCGGGGGCGGCCACGACAACCCCCGCCGGCGGCCGCAACCGAGAGGCAGGGCGT